>USLV01000065.1 GCA_900555705.1 uncultured Oscillospiraceae bacterium
GCCAAGATCGCTGAGATCATGGGCATGGAAGCCCCCAGCGGCGAAAAGCAGGTCGCGCACGTGCTGTGCAACGGCGGCGATGCCTCTGTGAAGAATTTCGAGTATGTCGGTCTTCACGACTGCGTCGCCGCGACGAAGGTCGCCGGCGGCCCGACCGCGTGCTCCTTTGGCTGCATGGGCTTTGGCACCTGCGTTGCCGCCTGCCAGTTCGACGCCATCCACATCAATGCACAGGGCGTCGCCGAGGTCGACAAGGAGAAGTGCACCAACTGCGGCGCCTGCCGCGAGGCCTGCCCCCGGAAGCTGATCGTGGAGGTCCCCTATTCCAAGAAGGTGTTCGTCAACTGCTCCAACAAGGACAAGGGCCCCGCCGTTACCAAGGTCTGCGCCAACTCCTGCATCGGCTGCGGTCTGTGCCAGCGCACCTGTAAGTTCGACGCCATTCATGTGGTCAACAACGTGGCCGTCATCGACTATACCAAGTGCAAGGGCTGCACCATGTGCGCCAAGGCCTGCCCCCGCAACGCCATCGAGCCCATCCCCACTCCCGAGGAGAAGGAGAAGTTCAAGGCCGCGCAGACCGGCGGCCCGTCCGGTGGCTGTATCCCGGCCAGCCTGATCGACACCGCGATTGACTATGACAACCTGATCGCGCTCGGCTGCATGATGGGCTCCGGCGGTTTGATCGTCATGGACGAGGACACCTGTATGGTGGATATCGCGAAGTTCTTCCTCGAGTTTACGGTGGATGAGTCCTGTGGCAAATGCACCCCCTGCCGCGTCGGCACCAAGCGTCTGCTCGAGATGCTCGACAAGATCACCAGGGGGCAGGGCACTCTCCAGGATCTCGATGATATGGTCGAGCTCTGCAACTATATCAAGACCAATTCTCTCTGCGGACTGGGGCAGACGGCGCCGAACCCGGTGCTGTCCACACTCCATTTCTTCCGCGATGAGTATGTGGCGCACGTAGTGGACAAGACCTGTCCTGCGGGCGTCTGTAAGGCTATGCTGCACTATGAAATCGTTCCCGAGAAGTGCAAGGGCTGCTCCGCCTGCTCGCGTGTCTGCCCGGTCGGAGCGATCACCGGCGAGATCAAAAATCCGTTCCACATCGACACGGATAAGTGTATCAAGTGCGGCGCCTGTATGGAAAAATGTCGTTTCGACGCCATTGTGAAGAAATAAGAAAGGAGTGCGCTGAAATGGAAATGGTCAATGTAACGGTCAATGGTATTGCGGTCAGCGTACCCAAGGGTTCGACGATTCTGGAAGCGGCCCGTGAGGCCGGCGTGGAGATCCCCACGCTCTGCTTCATGAAGGATATCAACGAGATCGGCGCCTGCCGCATCTGTATGGTGGAAGCCACCGGCGCGAGAGGACTCGTAACGGCCTGTGTCTATCCGGTAGCGGAGGGGATGGAGATCCGCACCAATACCGAGAAGGTGCAGCGCGCGCGCAAGACGACTCTCGAACTGATGCTGTCCACCCACGAGAAAAAATGTCTTTCCTGTGTTCGCTCGACCAACTGTGAACTGCAAAAGCTCTGCCGCGATTACGGTGTGGAGGACAGCGGCCGCTTTGACGGCTTCCGTCCGACTTATGAGCTGGACAACTCGACCCCTCATCTGATCCGCGATAACAACAAATGTATTCTCTGCCGCCGCTGTGTGGCTGCCTGCCAGCAGCAGTTCGTGTCGGTTATCGGCGCGAATGACCGCGGCATCGATACGCATATCGGCACCCCGTTTGAGAAAAAGCTCGCCGAGGTGCCCTGCATCTCCTGTGGTCAGTGTACTGTCGTCTGTCCGACCGGCGCGCTGGTGGAGAAGGACGACACCGATAAGGTCTGGGAGGCGCTGGCTGATCCGTCCAAGCACGTGGTTGTCCAGACCGCTCCCTCGATCCGTGCGACGCTCGGCGAGTGCTTTGGTATGCCGATCGGCACCAATGTGGAGGGCAAGATGGTCGCTGCGCTGCGCCGTCTGGGTTTTGACCGTGTGTTCGACACCGACTTCTCCGCCGATCTGACAATTGTCGAAGAGGCGGCCGAGCTGGTGCACCGGATGCAGAACGGCGGCACACTGCCGATGATCACCTCCTGTTCACCCGGCTGGGTTAAATTCGCGGAATATTATTATCCGGAGATGCTCGGTCACCTCTCGACCTGTAAGTCTCCGCAGCAGATGGCCGGCGCTGTATTCAAGACCTATTATGCCCAGAAGATGGGAATCGACCCGGCGGATATCGTCAGCGTTTCCATCATGCCCTGCACCGCGAAAAAATTCGAGGTTGGGCGCGAGGATCAGAGCGCAGCCGGTGTCCCGGATGTGGATATCGCGCTGACTACCCGTGAGCTCAGCCGTATGATTGAGCGCGCGGGCATCCAGTTCACCCGACTGCCGGACGAGGAGTTTGATGCACCTCTCGGTGATGATACCGGCGCTGCTGTGATCTTCGGCGCAACTGGTGGCGTCATGGAGGCGGCACTCCGAACCGCCAATGACTGGTTGACCGGTAAGGATAACACCGAAGTGGATTTCCACGCCGTTCGCGGTACGGCCGGTCTGAAAGAGGCGACGGTGGATATCTCCGGCGCAAAGGTCAAGGTAGCGGTCGCCAGCGGAGCCGCGGCGGCTAAAGTTGTGATGGATCGCATTAAATCCGGCGAGGCCGACTGGACCTTTGTCGAAATCATGGGTTGTCCGGGTGGCTGTGTTAATGGCGGCGGCCAGCCGATTCAGCCGATGTCGGTTCGCAGCACCGTTGATCTCAAGGCAGAGCGCGCCAAGGTACTGTATGATCAGGATGCTTCGATGCCGCTGCGTAAATCGCATGAATCGCCGGTCATCAAGATGCTCTATGAAGAGTTCTTCACCGATGGTTTTGGTGGAGAGAAAGCGCATCATGCGCTTCACACCAGCTATATCCCACGCAGCAAATACTGATTGGTTTGATGTGTCAGAAAACCTCCGGAAGGACATAGTCTTCCGGAGGTTTTTCGCATTCAGTGTGGATTCCTGGAAACCGGTCAGCAGAATTATATTATTTAATAATCAATTATTATTACAGATATGATAATATAATGGACGAATAAAATTTTCACATTCTATAACCGGTTATTACTGAAGGAATAGACGAAAATTTTAACAAAATGGAAAGGGAAATACAGGCAAACATACCAATTATCAGAAAAGGAACCCAGATTATGGAAAATTCGCTGGACAAACCTATCTGCACATGCTATAATATCAGACAGAAAATAGTGAACAAAATGTTCGCGTGTACGAAATTAATTTGCCAGATGAGTAAATTATTCCGTCTAAGAATGTTGAGCGTTCATTTTGTTGGTGTGGAAAGGACGTGTGAGATATGGATGAAAGGCAGGCCATATTGGCGCTCTTGCAGGATCCGACTCTACAGTTGAGTTACGCGGAGATCTGGCAGATGATGGATGAGGAGCTCGGAAAGCCAATCGAGGAAGTGGATCTTGAATTTGTGCAGGACTGCATCGAAGCGCTGCTTGAGAAGCGTGAGCGTGCCGGGTATAGCAATCGAGTGCCGGATACAGTCAAAATGCCTGTGGCGTTCCTGCGTTAGCTTTTTATGTGACAGATGTTAATAGATATAAAAAATCAGCCTGCGGGAACAATTTCCCGCAGGCTGATTTGCTGTTTGAATCAGGCTTTGCTGGCACGCTCCAGCCAAATAGAGCCAATATCCATTGCATTATAAAGCCCATTTTTCTCGCTTTTCTTCAGAATACGATCCTTCATACGAAGTTCGGCATCGGTGGACAGAAGCTGCACCTGCACTTTGTCCGCCACAGTCATGTCCTTGACAGTCTTGGTGGACAGAATTTGCATCATAATGACGCAGTCCCCGGACATATCACCATAATAGAGCGTATTGCCGCTGCGGACAAGGGGCTTTCCCTTATAGGTGAGAATCTTCTCTTTTTCTGCCATTGGTTCTCCTCCTCAGTTGTTCAAATAGGAGCGGACCAGCGCGCGAAGCAGCTCATCACGGTCCAGCTTACGGATCAGTGTCCGGGCATTGTTGTGAGTGGTGATATAAGTGGGATCCTCCGAAAGAATATAACCAACCAGCTGATTGATCGGATTGTATCCCTTCTCCTGCAGAGCATCGTATACGGTTGTCAGCACCTGTTTCATTTTCGTCTCTTTATCGTCATTGATCGAAAATGTCATCGTTCTATCCTGCATGGCAAGACCCTCCCATCACATCAAGCTCTCCCACTATCGGAATATTATCTATTATACCGGATTATTTTGAACTTTGCAAGTCTCAAGAACGAAGAATACAGTCTTTTTCCTGGAGTTTTTGACATATTTTCTTCAAAACGGGATCGATCTGCTCGTCTGTAAGGGTAGAATCCGGCGAGCGGAAGAGCAGACTGAACGCCACACTCTTTTTGCCCTCCGCGATCTGCGTGCCGCGATAGACGTCAAACAGCTCCACCTTTTCGAGATACCGTCCACCTGCTGCACGGATGACCGCCTCCATCTCACCGACCGGCATCTCGTCATCACAGAGCAGCGCGAGGTCGCGCTCCACAGCGGGGAAACGGGGGAGCGGCCGATAGATGCGACGGATTACCGCGGCCTGATAGAGCGGCTCGAGCAGCAGCTCCGCAACATAGACACGGGTGGACAGCGCATATCCCTCCGCCACATCGGGATGCACCTCGCCGAGCACACCGATCTTTTCGCCATTCAGCATGACCGCCGCCTGACGTCCGGGATGCAGGAAGGGGTCGTCCGAGACAGCAAATGTAACCGCCAACCCGTTTTCACGGTAGATGGTTTCGGCAATACCTTTCAGTGTGAAGAAATCCTCTCCCTCGCCGTAGAGGCCGAGCGCGAGCGCAGGCACTTCCTCCGGCTGCTCACGGATCGGCAGCGCCTTCGGCCGAAACAGCTTACTCAACTCGAAATAGCGGATCGCCTGATTTTTGCGGTTCCAGTTGGTGGACAGCACGGTCAACATGCTGGTGAAGAGCTGGGTACGGAGGGTGGAATATTCCTCACCGAGCGGATTCAGCAGAGAGACAACCTGCCGCCGGGGATCCTCCGGTGACAGCAGCAGACTGTCAACCGCTTTGCCGCTGATAAAGGAATAGGTCGTGATTTCGCGGAGTCCCTGTGCCGTCAGCAATGCCTTGATCTGGTCGTTTTTCAGGCGCTCCGGTGTCCGTCTGCCGCGCACGACCTGTCCAACCATCGGGGTGCCGACAATGTGGTCATAGCCGTAAATGCGCATGACCTCCTCGGCGAGATCGGCGCGCCCCTCAACATCGTCACGGAAAGAGGGAACATGGCAGGTGAGGGTACGATCGTTCAGCTCGGTGTGGATGCAGAGGCTGTTGAGAATCTCGGCCATCGTCTCGGCCGGGATATCCAGCCCCAGCAGCGCGTTGATACTGTCGGCAGTCACCGTCAGCACTCGTTCCTCCGGCAGCTGCTCGTGAAGATCAATCCGGCCGTCGATGATATCGCCCGCATTCAAATCGGCGATCAGCTGCAACGCCCGTTCCATGGCATATTCCACATTGCGGATGTCAACGCCCTTCTCGAAACGGGCACTTGACTCGGTGCGCATACCGAGAGCGCGGGCTGTCCGGCGGACGCTATCCCGACGGAACTTGGCCGCCTCGAGGAAGAGATCAGTGGTTTGCTCAGTGATCTCGCTCTCGAGCCCACCCATGATACCGGCAAGGCAGGAGGGAGTCGTCTCGTCGCCGATCACCAGCATATCGCCGGTGAGTCGATGCGGCTTGCCGTCCAGCGTAGTCATCGTCTCGCCCTCTGCCGCGCGCCGCACGATGATATGCTGTCCCTTGACCATGTTCAGATCAAAGGCATGCATCGGCTGGCCAGTCTCGAGCATGACGAAGTTCGTGATATCGACGATGTTGTTGATCGGCCGCATACCGGCTGCCCGAATGCAGCGTTGCATCCAGTCCGGGGAGGGCGCAATGCGCAGATTTTTGACCACGCGGCCGTAATAGCGCGGGCAGAGCTCGAAATCGCGCACCTCAACCTGGATGTGCTCGCTGATGTCGCCGCCGACAGTCGGATAGGCCGGAACCGGCGGATGGAATTCCTGTTTGAGCACGACCGCCGCCTCGCGGGCAACGCCGAGCACACTCTGGCAGTCAGGACGATTGGCGGTAATTTTGAAATCAATGATGACGTCGTTGAGATGCAGCACCTCACGCATATCGGTGCCGGGCGCATACTCGCCCTGCAAAATCAGGATACCGTTTACCTCCGCGCCGGGATAGTCGCTCTCCTTGAGGCAGAGCTCCTCACCGGAGCAGAGCATGCCGTTGGAGGGCACACCGCGCAGCTTGCCCTTCTTGATGTGCATGCCGTTCGGTAAATGGGAATCGTGCAGTGCCGCCGGAACCAGCGCTCCTTCGAACACATTTGTCGCACCGGTTACGATTTGCACCGGTTCATTCGCGCCGACATCCATCTGACAGATCTGAAGCCGATCAGCGTCCGGATGTTTTTCAAGCTTCAGGATGCGCGCCGCCACCACATTGTCCATGGTTGCGGAGAGATCCTCAATGCTCTCCACTTCAAATCCCGCCATCACCATACGGTCACAGAGTTCCTGTACCGGAACCTGGATATCCACATAATATTTCAGCCAGCTGAGTGAAATTTTCATTGTCAGTCAAACCCCTTTCGCTTAAAACTGCTCAAGAAAACGGCGGTCGTTTTCGAACAGAAGGCGGATATCGCTGATCTTATAGCGGGTGGTGGTCAGCCGGTCGAGACCGATGCCGAAGGCAAAGCCGGAATATTCCTCCGGATCAATGCCGCAGCCGGCCAGCACACGGGGATGCACCATGCC
>USLV01000066.1 GCA_900555705.1 uncultured Oscillospiraceae bacterium
TGAACATGAACACCGCAAGTCCCGCGCCGAAGCCCAGATAGATGATGCAGATGTTCCACGGGGTGTTCAGCTTGAGCTGGTCAGCGGTCTTGGACAGGGTGAACATGACCATCTGGAAGGGGACGACCATGGAGAAGACGATGAGCAGATTCATGAACTTGCTCAGCTTGTTGTTCACGCGGGTAAGGTACCAGCCGGTCATGGAGCAGCACAGCAGGATGAGGGCCACGCTGGACACGGTGATGACGAGGCTGTAGCCAAGGCTGGACAGAAAGCCCATCTTGGTGACGCCGTAGATGTAGTTGCTAAGGCCCGCGAAGGTCTCAGCCGTAGGCAGCTTGAAGACGGTGGAAGTGGTGAAGGTGCCTTCTATTTTCAGGCTGTTCTGCAAGATCAGGACGATGGGGTAGATCCAGAGCAGGCACAGCAGGCTCATGATGACAGTGAGGATGTTGTCCCACATTTTTTTATCTTTCGGCATTACTGCTGCACCTCCTTGGAACGGGTAAACTTGAGCTGGATGAGCGAGATGATCACGACGATGAGGAAGAACACCGCGGCCTTTGCCTGACCGATGCCCTTCCACTGAGCACCAGAGCGGCCATAGAAGGTGTTGTAGATGTTCAGGGCCAGCATCTCACTGGCGTTGGCAGGCTCACCGGCGGTCAGGGCCACGTTCTGGTCAAACAGCTTGAAGCTGTTGGTCAGCGTCAGGAAGGTACAGATCGTCACGCTCGGCATCACCATCGGGATCGTGACGTGGCGCAATCGCTGGAGACCGCCCGCGCCGTCGATCGACGCCGCCTCCGGCAGCTCGCCGGGAATGTTCTGAATCCCGGCGATATAGATCACCATCATATAGCCGATCAGCTGCCAGTTCGTCAGGATCACGAGACCCCAGAAGCCGTATTCCGCCTTGTAGGTGATGTCGACGCCGAAGCGCAGCAGCACGCCGTTGATGATGACCTGCCAGATATAGCCGAGCACGATGCCGCCGACAAGATTCGGCATGAAGAACACCGTCCGGAAAAAGTTGCGGCCCTTGAGGCGCGAGGTCAGCAGCATCGCCAGCGCAAAGGCGAGGACGTTGACCGTGATGACGCTGACGACCGTGAATTTCGCCGTGAACCAGAGGGCGTTCAGAAAGTCGCGGTCGGCTGTGAAGGCACGGATGTAGTTCCCAAAGCCGATGAAGCTCGCGTCCTTCACGGTTGTGAACCGGCAGAAGGACAGCCAGAGCCCCATCACAAAGGGAATCAGGAACGCCAGCGCAAAGGCGGCCAGCGTCGGCAGCACAAAGAACCAGAAATATCGTTTGTAGTTGCGCTGGATCAGGTTTTCTCTCATAACGTCTCCTCCTGTGGCTCTATGCCGAAAAGGGGACACCGCCCGCCTCGATTCGGACGGGCGGTGTCAGACATACAGCCGGGCGTCTCAGCCGGCTGCGTTCTGCTTCTCGGTTTTCCAGCCCTCGACCACATATTTCGCCACGTCGTCCCAGGAGATCCGTCCCTGGACATATTCCAGCAGCTTCGCGCCGAAATTGTCCTTGAAGGTCTGGCTCGGGAACACGGTGAAGTTCCAGGGCAGGTTGGTTACGCCCTCCCGCTCGCTCCATTCGAGCACATTGACCGCCAGCGGGTCGGACGGCTTGTCGGCGTCGGTGAAGGTGTCGAAGGGAGCGATGAAGCCGAGGTCCTTCGTCACGCGGCCCTTGCCCTCCGAGGAGGTGAACAGCCACTCGAGGAAGTCGAGCGATGCCTTCTGGTCCGCCTCCGAGGCGTTCTTGTTGATACAGAGGAAGTTCTCCGTGCCGATGCAGAGGCCCTGCCTGTCCTCCCCCTCGATGCCCATATACAGCGGCAGGAAGGCGACGTCCTCTGCCTTCACGACGTTGCCGCTGGTGTCGGAGACCTGGCCATAGGCCCAGTTACCATTCTGCACCATCGCACACTGGCCGAGCGCGAACTCCGCCATCGAGTCGTTGACCGTCTTCGAGCCGAGCAGGCCCTTCTCCGTGATCGAGTTGTTGCAATAGAGGTCGAAGAGCGCCTTGAAGTTGTTGCCGTATTCAAAGGTGACTTCGGCGGTCTGCTCGCTGTTTGTAAGATCGATCTGGTTTTTCTGGAACTCATAGTAGAGCGGTACGTTGGCGAGATGGGTCTGCCAGCGCCAGTCCTCGCCGGGGGCAAGGCTCGTCGAGGCGAACACACCCTTGATCCCGAGGGCGTCCCGCTTCGCCTGCATATCCTCCACGACCGCCTTCAGCTTATCGAAGCCGACGATCTCCTCCAGGGATTTCGCCTTCGCGTCCGAAAGCGCGAAGTATTTGTCCATGATCGAGCGGTTGACGATGATGCCGTAGCCCTCCACTGCCAGCGGAATGCCATAGACCCCGTCGCCCTCCGTGATCGCGATGCTCTTATCCAGCAGATGCGAATAGAGCTTCGTATCCTTCAGATTCGCGCAGTAGTTCTTCCAGCTCGCGTAGCCGACCGGCCCGTTGATCTGGAAGATGGTCGGGGCGTCCTTCTTCGCGATCTCGCCCTTGAGCTGCTGCTCATAGGTGTTCGCCGCCGCCGTCACCACCTTGACCTTCACGCCGGTCGCGTCGGTATAGGCCTTCGCAATCGACTGATAGGCCGCTTCCTGCTCCGGCTTGAAGTTCAGAAAATAGACCTTTCCCTTGCCGGCCTCGCCGCTGTCCTTATCCGAGCCGCGACAGCCCGCGAGTGAAAATGCCAGACAGACCGCAACCGCGGCCGCTGCCCATTTTTTCCATTTCATCGTAACAATTCCTCCTATATCGGTTACCCTGTTGTCAAATTGGCTGTGAGCCCGTTTAAAACGGGCCGCATTTCCAGTTTGGCAGATTTGACGAAGAGTTATTCCTCGTCGGCCGGGATTTTTGCTGCCAATCTTATACAGCGGCGGAAAAGCTTACGATATATCGCAAATTTTGTTAATTGGAAAAGGATGCTGTCCGCAAAAACACAAAAACAGGCCGCCTGCGGGTTACACCGCAGGCGGCCATTCCATCAAAAATATATGATCGGTCATATTTCACAGAACACTCATATTTATTTCTCATGTTTCTGATATTGACATATTTCCCCATTACCTATATACTATATATGTGGCACTACCATAACGGTAGGCGGTTAACTCTTGCCCCCAGAAGGGGGGGTGCCGATGGAGTATTTGATTGTCCTCGTCATCCTTTTGGTGTTGATCGACGGCATACATACCGGTTGGCATAAAAAGAAATAACCGCCCGTCCCTAACAAAGATGGCGGTTATTTCTTAACCAAGATCGGGGGCTAACCGTCTATCGGTAGTGCCACCTTTCGTTTATATGATACCCTTTTTCATCTCTTTTGTCAATAATGTAGGCGTCCATTTTCCGCCAAATTGTCGCTTTTTTTATGCATTATGCGCCGTTAAGTGAATTTAAAACCCCTTTAAAAGCATTTTAAAGCGTATTAAAGCGTTTATCTCCGTTTTACAAGGTTTTTAAAATTTTTAAAAGTGTGAATAAAACGTTAATAAATATCCCCCGGCGTAGCCGGGGGTATTGCATATGCGGGCAAAGCCCTATGATCCTCGCGGATACGTCAAACGTGTAAGTACGGTCAGCCAGCCGCGCTCAGACTGTTACTTGCCGCCCGTAAACGGGCCAATTTCACTCAGGGTTAGTTGTTCGTCCAACTGGTCTTCTTTTAACTGGTTTGCGATATATTCCGCTATTCGACTTGCATTCTTGCCCGCTGTATCCACAGTGCGCCTTACTTTTGTAGCCTTGTTCCACATAAACCGTCTGGCGGTATCTAACTAATTAACAATACTGTAAAGGGCTGTGGTTGGAGCCTTTCAAAAACCGTCTAGCGGTAGGGAACCGAAACCAATCCACAGCATCCCTTACAGTGTAGCACATAGCCCTTGGAGAGGGGCTCTAATAACTACTACTCTATAATACAAGGAGGGCCAAACAATTGGCCCTCCTTCATCATCTTATTCGGTTCTCCCCCGCAGCCGCCCGATCAGGTCACTGACATAGTTCGCGCCTCTGCTGGCGAAGATGCCGGTCAGCACGACGCCGATGACCGGCTGAACAAACGGCACGCCGAGCCAGCCGTAGAGGTCGGCTCCGGATGCCAGGCACAGCAGCACAGACACCGCCACAGCGGCCAGTTGCAGCACAGCCGATTTGGCCCCCTCCCCCGCGAATGCCGCGCAGATGGACTTGATGTACTCCACCACCGCTTCGACGGTGACGGCCAGAATGATAACCAGTGTGATTCCTTCCATGATACAATTCCTCCTATGTTTTATTTGATCGGCAGTTCGCGGATCTCCTCCATCAGCCCATGCACAAACCCGTTGCCGCCCAGCCGCTCGTATTCCCCGAACAGCTCCTCGAGGGTGGCAAGCGAATACTTTCCGATGCTGCCCTTGCCGACAAAGTAGTCGTGGGCCTGCACGATCCGATCCTTGACCAGCAGCCGCTGCACCGTGCCGATCGCCGTAAACCGCGCCAGCATCCGCCGTGCATACAGGATGAACGCGCCGGTGCAGGAGGTCAGGATCGTGGTCAGGATCACGCTCAGAACTTCTCCTTTGCTCATTTCTTCACCGCCTTCTGCGGGGGAAGTGTCCCGCCTGTTTCGGATGTGAGCCTTTGGGAAACCCCGGGTGCTTCCTCCACCACACGTTTCCCGACCGCCGCCTGTAAGATCAGCCGCGCATCGGCTGTGTCGACTTTACCGTCGCCGTTGACATCCGCTGCTGCGGTCTGCGCCGCATCCAGCTCGGCCTTCCCGATCGCCGCCTGCAAGGCCAGCCGCGCATCGGTCGTATCCAACCTGCCGTCGCCGTTGACGTCCCCCGGCATCGCATACGGATCAACATAGGCCAACCCGAAAATCTCACAGAACGCCCGTGCCGTCTGGGCCGCCAGCTCCCGCATATGCCCATGCAGCCACGCCGCATCCTCCGGGTTGTCGTGGAACACCAGCTCCTCATAGATCGCCGTCGCCCGTGTCGCGCTCAGCTCATAGAGATCGGTGCGCACCTTGACGACACAGGGATAGGGATAAATCTCCCGGCGATACCGGAGGATCACCGCCGCCCATTCGTGCCCCTTGCCGGTCGGCCAGACCATCGGGCGGCTGCCCTGTGCCCGCCCGTTCGCGGCATTGGTGTGCACAGTATAGTGCAGGTCGGCCCCCCACGCGTTGGATTCCGCGACCGAGAGCCGGAGCTTCTGGCCGGTGTTCGCCCGATCCGCCCGCTTCCAGTCGAAGCCGCAGGCGTCGAGATACGGAATCAGCTCGTCCATATAGAGATTCGCGTGGATGTTCTCCCCGCATGTGGGCGAGTGCGCGCACGGGTTGTCCGTCGCGTGGGCGGCGGGCGAGAGATAAATCTTGGGTCTCTTGGTCATGTGTGTACCTCCTTAACGGACAGCGCCTCTATGGCCGCCTGCATCTTCCCGATCACGATGTTGCTGTCCTGCACATACGTCATCTCCATGCCGCCCGCGTCCGCGGAGATCGTGCACGCCGGTGCGGGGATGGAGAAGCTCACAGGCGAGCCGACGGTCTCTGTAACGGGTTCGGCAAGCTGGTATACGATTGTCACCGGCGTGCCGGCCGCGTGTTGCGCGGCCAGCCACGCTCGAAACTCCTCCAGTGTCGGCTTGTCTGAGACAAAATACTTGCGCCCACTGTTCGGATGGTCACAGTATTTGCCCGGTTCCCCGGTCCCGGCGATAAATGCGCCATTGACGTTGACAAAATGCGAACAAACGCTGGTCTGGTAGCCGATGCCGCTGCCCGGCGCATCCCAGTTGTATGTATACGCTGCATAGTTGGAGGCCGGGCCGCGCCAATCCTCCGTCCCGTCCAGCTCCACCCGCGCCCAGCGCCGCGTTGCCGCACCCGTGAGCACGTCATAGTCGTCGCGCACCGCCGCCCGACCGTAGAGAGGCCCGAGGGGCGGCAAGGCGTAATCGGTCGCGGCTCCGTCCTCCCCCACGACGGTAACCGTCGTCGGCTGGGCGCCCGTGAGTGTGTACGGGTTGTCCGGGCTCCTGTCCCCGCTCCCGCTCTCTGTGGTATCGCCCGTTACGACCGCCCGCCGCAGTGGCGCGGCCGCCGCGTCGTCAACCGTGATGGCGGTGCCGGATACGTCGGCGGTCAGCAGCGCGGCTTCATATACCCGCGTTTCCTCTCGGAGCTCTTCCAGCTCTCCGGCCAACTCCTCTGTCTCCCCGGCGGGAAACCGTCCCAGCGACACGAGCCGATTCCCCTGCACCCGCATCAGATGCGTGCCCGCCGCATAGTCCCCGGCGAAATGGAAGTCACCGTTGGCACACATCATCCACAGACCCGCATAGACATCCGCATCCAGCCGGAGACAGATCATCATGCCGTCGCCCCAGTAGCGCAGGGCGGGCTGCATATTCGCGGAGCTGTAGGCCATCTCTGTATACACCGTCACCTCCCCATACGGGATGATGCCGCTGCTGCCGGCGAGCTCCCCCTCCCGGGACTGGATTCGGCACCGTGCCCCGTCCCAGAGGACGAGATACCACCCCGCCGGAAGCACACGTTCCGCCGACCACCCCTCCCAGGTCAGCGTCACCCCGCCGGACGGGTTGCCGACAAAGTCGATCAGCAGCCCGCCATTCTCCCGAATCGGCTTGCGGAACTCGACGAGAAATGCTGTGCCGGGATGGAAATCCTGCCAGGACTGATGGCTCACAGCGGGTGAGATGGTCAGGTAGTAGACACCGCTGTCGTTATCTGTAAAGGCGGTATACTGCTGTCTCTTATACACATCTGACGCTGCCGACGAAGCTAGAAGTGTAGAT
>USLV01000067.1 GCA_900555705.1 uncultured Oscillospiraceae bacterium
CTTTCAGATGAACCCGATCCATCGCATAACCGGCGACGAGGAAAACAACGGCGCTGCCGCTTTTGCATCCGGAACAATGGTGACGGCGTCGGATCGGCCGAAACCCTCTGGCACAGTGGTGATCCGACACCCGAGGATGTGCTGTCAGCGGTGCGCGCCTTTGATTTCACGGGCTATTCCGAGGTGATCTTCTGTGGTTATGGCGAGCCGCTCTGCGCGCTGGATACGCTGCTCGCGACCGCACGCTATATCCGGGAAACACTCGGTCTGAAAATTCGCGTCAACACAAATGGCCTCGGCGATCTCATCAATGGTCGGCCAACGGCAGCACTGCTGGCCGACTGTGTGGATACCGTGTCCATCAGCCTCAATGCCCCGACCAGAGAAAAGTATGCGGATATCACGCGTCCCTCCTTCGGCGAGGATGCTTTCGAGGCGATGCTGCGGTTTGCACGGGACTGCAAACAATGTATTCCGTCAGTCAAGCTGACAGTGGTGGATGTGATTCCGCCGGAGGACATCGAGGCCTGCCGGAAGTTGGCCGCCGAACTGGATATCCCCCTCCGGGTACGGGAATATACCCCCTGACAAGAAACCGTCGCTGTCTTTCGGCAACGACGGTTTTTCTTCATAAGATATTCTCCCAGAGAGGCAATTCGAGATCGTTGAGTTTTTCGAGTTGCAGACGACAGCGGGCAATTTCCGAAGGAAAATGGTTTTCATCGCCGGTTTTCAGCATGACTGGTAGAGAGGCGGCGATCTCTTCTATTTGGATAATATCACCATGCTGCAAAAAGAAGGAAAAGGTACGCGTACGCCTTGGAAATTCCGCTGCGAAATGTTCGGCCTGTCGACGTGCGCTATCGATATCGCCCTTCTCAAAGGCAGTTTGCATCTCATCCAGCGATTGGATCAGATAGTCGGTATTGCGTTGAAGAGTGCGTGTCGTCCATACACAGGCAGTTATCACGGCTGCAAGTAACGCGACCGCAATCAAAAGCCGTTTCATCCACTTGCCACCTTTCCACCGACATCCTCTTTCTGGAGGAGAAAATATTGTCTGGTCTTGGTTGCTGTCATCAGAAATACGTCGGACAGATCACACTGGTGCTTACGGAGAATTTTTTGCAGCCAGTCCTCGGAAAGGCCGCAGAGCTGTAAAGACATCTTTGAAAGCTTCCCGTCGCTGATGACCACAGCCGGCATACCGTTGTCGTCCGGAGAGAGGCCGACGTCTGCGGCTGTGGCCGGCTGATGAGGCGCTTTGAGAAAGACGCTGAGTTTGCCGCCGGTTTCGGCGATGGCATACTGCACCTGTGTGATATCAAAAATATTTTGCTGACGCAGGGATTCCGACAGATCGGACACCGTCATCCGCAGCTTTTTCAGCGCTTTCTGATCGAGAACGCCGTCCCGGATGACGACGACCGGTTTGCCGCTGATAAGATGGGCGACAGATGGCACCTTCAGCATCAGCCCGGACAGTAACAGTTCGAGCGATACCAGGATCGTGATCGGAATCAGGCCGTTGAGCAGCGGCATACCGCTCTCCTGCATCGGTACAGAGGCCATATCGGCAATTAACAGTGTAACCACCAGCTCGACTGGCTGCAGCTCTCCGAGCTGCCGCTTGCCCATAATGCGCATCGCGATAATCAGGAATATGTAGATGATCGCGGTGCGGATAGCGGTGACGGCCATGAAAGAATCCCCCTGTCGTTCGGTTTTCTCTGCCGATATTGTTAACGAAAACAGGGGATTTATACAGGAAACGGATAAAAAAAGCATGGGATGAGGAAGCAGCCTTCTTCATTCCATGCTTTTTGTTCAGATGACAATCTCCACCGCGTGCCCTTCCCGAAGAGAGGCGCGGGGGTCGATATAGCGCTGGTTGGCAGAGCCCCGAAAGCGAAGGCCAAGCGACTTCTGCTCCTGAATAAACGGGCCATCGATCAGAACATCCGTCTGTTCCAGCAGTGTCTGCCAACCGGGCTGCTCCTCGAGATGCGCCAACAGGTATTCGATCGTATAGCCGGTGAATACCCAGACATCTTTGCCGAGCGCCTGAATTTCCCTGGCGAGTTCCGCGAGCGGAGCCGCCTGCATGAAGGGATCTCCGCCTGTAAGGGTGATTCCCTTTAGCAGTGGGTTTTTTCGAAAGTCCGCGAGCAGCGTTTCCGTATCGCCCGCATAGCCGCCGTCCGGATCGTGGGATTCCGGGTTGTGACAGCCGGGGCAATGGTGCGGACAGCCCTGCGTAAAAACCGCAAACCGGATGCCGGGGCCGTCCACAATGGATTCCCGGATCACACCGGCGAGGCGAATAACCGCCATAACGACATACCCTCCCGATCAGACCTGCCGGGGAACACAGTCGCAGCCATCGGCCATCGTGTGTTTGACACGATCCTGCACCTCGGCATATTTGGCGTTGTTGAAACGATCCAGCGTGCCGACAAGATAGCCGGTGATGCGGCGGATACGCTCAAAATGCATCTCGTGCTCCTCCTCGCGGCGGCCGCATTTCGGACAGACATCTCCGATGATGCCGGTATAGCCGCAAACCGGGTCACGATCAACCGGATGATTGATCGAGCCATAGCCGATACCAGCCTCTTTCATCGCCCGGACGATAGCCTCGAAGGCCTCGAGATTTTCGGTCGGGTCGCCATCCAGCTCCACATAGGAGATATGGCCGCCGTTGGTGAGCTCATGATAGGGCGCTTCGATCGCAATTTTATCAAAGGCGCTGATATCGTAATAGACCGGGACATGGAAGGAGTTGGTATAATATTCCCGATCGGTGACACCCGGGATCACGCCGTATTTCTTCTTGTCGATCCGGACAAAACGACCGGAAAGGCCCTCGGCAGGGGTCGCGATCAGCGAGAAATTCAGATGATATTTCTTCGAGGCGTCGTCCATGCGCTTGCGCATATAGCCAACGATTTCGAGACCGAGGTTCTGCGCCTCGCGGCTCTCACCGTGGTGCGAACCGATCAGAGACTTGAGGCATTCCGCAAGACCAATGAAACCGAGGGTCAACGTACCGTGCTTGAGGACCTCACGAACCTCATCGTCCGGCCCCAGCTTTTCCGAGTCGATCCAGACGCCCTGTCCCATCAGGAAGCGATAATTGCGCACCTTCTTCTGGCACTGAATCTCAAAGCGTTCGAGCAGCTGTTCGATGATAAGGTCGATCTTCCGGTCGAGCTCTTCAAAAAAGAACTCGATATTGCCGTGGCTGCGGATCGCGATCCGCGGCAGATTGACCGAGGTGAAGGAGAGGTTGCCACGGCCGAAGACCACCTCCCGGTTCGGATCATAGACATTCGCCATAACACGGGTACGGCAGCCCATATAGGCGCATTCTGTGTTTGGATCGCCGGGACGGTAGTATTTCAGGTTAAAGGGCGCGTCCATAAAGGAGAAATTCGGGAAGAGGCGCTTGGCGCTGACGCGGCAGGCCAGCTTGAAGAGATCGTAGTTCGGCTCACCCTCGTTATAGTTGATCCCATCTTTCACCTTAAAGATATGGATCGGGAAGATGGGCGTTTCGCCGTTGCCGAGGCCGCGTTCGGTCGCAAGCAGTACGTTGCGGATGACCATACGCCCCTCCGGCGAGGTATCCAGACCGTAGTTAATCGAGCTGAAGGGGATCTGCGCGCCTGCGCGGCTGTGCATAGTGTTCAGATTGTGGACAAACGCCTCCATCGCCTGATAGGTTGCGCGTTCCGTCTCCTCGCCACTGTGACGGACGGCAAAACGCTGGATGCGTGCAGCATCCTTCTCGCCATAACGAGCGGTCAACACCGCCAGCTCCGCCTCGGCGTAGCCGTTGTCATTCGCCAGCACAGGGGAGAGACCGCTCTCCTTTTCCACCTGCTCCATCACGGACAGCGCGGCAGCGGCACTGTCCTCGACCTCGTCGAGCAGCTCCATCGCCTTTGCGAGATTCTGACGATAGAGGCGGCGGTAGGTCTTGGCAACACCCTTGGCCATCGCATAGTCAAAATTGGGGACGCTCTGACCGCCGTGCTGGTCGTTCTGATTCGACTGGATGGCGATACAGGCAAGAGCTGAATAGCTCGCAATATCGTTCGGCTCGCGAAGGAAGCCGTGGCCGGTGGAAAAACCGCCGCTGAACAGCTTGTCCAAATCGATCTGACAACAGGTGGTGGTCAGAGTCAGAAAATCCAGATCGTGGATATGGATGTCACCCTCGCGATGCGCCTTGGAGTGGGCGGGGTTGAGGACATACATCTCATAGAACTGCTTGGCACTTTCGGAGCCGTATTTCAGCATGGTGCCCATCGGGCAATCGCCGTCAATATTGGCGTTTTCCCGCTTGACGTCGTTCTCCTTCGCCTCCTGGAAGGTCAGATCCTCCAGCGTCTTCATCAGCCGGGTGTTCATCTCCCGAACGCGGGAGCGTTCCGCACGGTAAAGAATATATTCTTTGGCGGTGCGGGCGTGGCCATTCTCAATCAGGACACGCTCCACCGTGTCCTGCACCTGCTCGACGGTCGGATTTTCGCCGCCGAGCATGGCCTCCAGCTCGGCAATCACGGCGTTTGCCAACGATTGCGAGGTCTGATAATCGTGTCCGCCGAGCGCCTCGGCGGCTTTGAAGATGGCGCTTGCAATTTTTTCGGAATCAAAGGGTACGGTGCGACCGTCCCGCTTAACAATATGATCGATCATGGATGCTGCCTCCGATACTATATGTTGTACGATGCAAGAGGGATTATAACCCATATATTGTTATCCGTCAAGAGGGATTCCGAAAAAAGCGCAGAAAAACCACAAGTACCGAAGCATCTGGTTTTCTGACGATTCAGGTGTCGAAGAGGCTGAGCTGTGTCCCCTCCTGCGCGGGCGGACGGCGGCGAATCCGGACGGCTTCCAGCGTCGGGATTTCCCCGCAAAACCGGGAGGGCTCCTCGGCGGAGCCGAGCAGCAGCAGCCGTTCTTTGGCGCGGGTCATGCCGACAAAAAACAGGCGGCGTTCCTCCTCGAGATCGGTGGGATGCCGCTCGGATTCCAGCGGGATCATTCCGCGGCGAACGCCGCAGAGGAATACGACCGGGAACTCAAGTCCCTTTGAGCCGTGGAGGGTCATCAGCGACACCGCACCGGCTGTATAGCTTTTGCCGCCGGCTCGACGGAGGTCATGTTCCTCTCCGAGCACCAGTCGCTCGAGCAGAGCGGGCATATCGGCTTGGAATACCGCCATCCGCATCAGCTTTTCCAGCGATTCGTTTCCGTCCTGCTGCTTCTCCTTCCAGAAGGCGGTCAGCAGCTTGAGCGGTTTTCCGCGACTGATCTCCGGCAGCAGCCGCTCCGCGTCCGCCAAAAACGGACGAAACGTTGGCTCCTCTACATACAGATCACGCAGCCGGTCAAGCAGCATGCGGACATCGCCGTCCGCTTCCGCCACCGTCCCTTCGGCTGCGGCAATCAAGTCAGCTGGACAGCGGTATATCTCCCGCAGGCAGACACGCAGGGCGGTGATATCCGATGGCTGTGTCCAGAAACGGAAGAAGCCGAGGGTACCGCGCACAGTGGGATCGGCAAGATAGTCCTCCCGTCCCGAGACAATATAGGGGATACTCTCCTTTTTCAGACACTTTTCCAGAAGCGCAGCCTGACGATGGGTGCGATAGAGGACGGCGATGTCCGAGAAGGAGCGGATGACCGTTTCCTCCGGGAACGCGGCGAACGCGGCTTCGGCATCCATCATGTCCATGCCGCCGACCAGCCGGTTGATCTCCTTGGCAATGAAGATGGCCTCTGCCAGCTCGCTGTCCGTCTCCACCAGCGTCACCGGCGCGGCTGCGGGGCGCAGCGCCGTCAGCTGCCGCGTCGGACCCTCGTTATGCGAGATCAGTGCGAGTGCCGCCCGCAGGATCTCCGGCGAGGAGCGATAGTTTTGTAACAGGGTGATTCGCCGGGTATCCGGTCGGTCGGCGGACAGACGGTCGAAACAGCGGGCGTCCGCACCGCGGAAACCGTAGATCGACTGGTCGGGATCGCCAATGGCAAAAAGCTGTCCGCCGCGGCTCCACGCCTGGATTAAGCGGTATTGCACCGGGTTGATATCCTGAAATTCATCCACCAGCAGATGGGAAAAGCGCGACGGCTGCTCGCCGGACTCGGCTTCCGCCAGTGCCCGCAGGATCAGATCGTCGAAATCCATCGCACCGGCGGTGCGCAGTCGGTCTGTATAGGCCTCGCACACGGTTTCCGGACAGTCGGAATCCGCCGCCGGCAGACCATTTTTCCGCCGCGACACGGTTTGCAGCAGCTCCCGAGGCGCGAGACGAAGCGACTGCTCGTGCAAAACCTCTGCCGCGAGCTCCAGCGCCGCCGCCTCGTCGATCAGAACCGGCGTGTCCGCCCGTCCGGCAAGCAGCCGCAGGCTGATGGCATGGAAGGTACCAATGGTCATCGGCTTCGTTTTGCGCTTACCAAGGCGACTTTCCAGTCGCTCCCGCAGCTCAGCCGCCGCCTGATTGGTGAAGGTGACGGCGGCGATTTCAGCGGGACGGACGCCGTGCTCCACCAGCCAGGCGATCCGGGCGACCAGCGTCCGGGTTTTGCCGGTTCCCGGCCCGGCCGCCACCGCGATTGTCTGCTCTGCTGCCGTGACGGCGTCCCGCTGTTCCGGATTGAGCCCATCCAGCGGATCATTGGAGACGATGGCTGCTTCCGATTCCACGGCCGTGGACTGCTGTTTCGGTTTCGGCGCGGTCGCTGTACGCCGGGGCGTCCGCTTTTTTGGTGGCTCCGCCGGACCGAACAGGCTGAGCTGGCCACTCAGCTCCTGGATTTCCGCAGGGGAGAGCAGCTGAATT
>USLV01000068.1 GCA_900555705.1 uncultured Oscillospiraceae bacterium
CGGTGGCTTTACCTACTGCCGCGGCACGGGCGGGCGGCCGTCGCTTCCCGACGCCCAGACGGATAACATGGAGGATCGACTGCGGGAGCGTTTTCCCGAGGCCGTTCCGACCGTGATCGCTGTACGGGACGCGGACCACCGATTGTATCTCGATCTTCGCTCCGCCGCACGAAAAGCGGGGATGACGGTCGGCGACTATCTGCGACAATTCCAAGCGACAGACGAAGAAACATTATAATATGTAAAGAAAGGATGTCATTATCATGAACCGAATCTCTCTGACCATCTGCGGAACCGAATACGCCATCGCCACTGAGGAGCACGACGCCTATATGCTGGATCTCGGCGGACGGATCGATCGGGAGATGCGCGAGCTGATGTCCAATCCCCGCATCTCCACCACCATGGCCGCTGTCCTGACCGCGCTGAACCAGGCGGATATGGCACAGAAGGCGGTGGATGCGGCGGACAACCTCCGTGCCCAGA
This sequence comes from uncultured Oscillospiraceae bacterium, assembly GCA_900555705.1. GTDB lineage: Bacteria > Bacillota > Clostridia > Oscillospirales > Acutalibacteraceae > UMGS1858. The sequence continues at coordinate 487 of USLV01000068.1, forward strand.
TGAAGGGGTATCTGGACGATAACGCCCGGGCACGTCAGGAGGCCGATGCTGCCCGCCGGGAGGCTGACCATCTCCGTCAGGAAGTGGCGCTTCTGAAACAAAAGCTGGCACTGAAGGAAGGCAAGGCGGAATGAGCAGCCGCCCGGAGATTCTCGCGCCCGCCGGTTCTCCGGAGGCGCTGGTCGCGGCGCTTCGCTGCGGTGCGGATGCCGTCTATCTCGGCGCCTCCTCCTTCAACGCGCGCCGCAATGCTCACAACTTTGACGAGGAGGCATTGGCCCACGCAGTGGCGGACTGCCATCTGCGCGGCGCGAAGCTGCATCTCACCCTCAATACCCTGATTCGTGAGGACGAGCTGGCCGACGCCGTCGCGTTGGCCGAGCAAGCCTGTGCGCTTGGGGTAGATGCCCTGATTGTGCAGGATATGGGACTGGCACGACTATTGCACGCCGCCGCGCCGACGATGCCGCTTCACGCCTCCACCCAGCTCTCCTGCCACACCCCTGCCGGTGTGCGCGAACTGCGGGACTGCGGTTTTTCCCGCGTTGTGCTGGCACGGGAGATGTCGCGGGGAGAAATCGCGGCCTGTGCGAATCTCGGCTGCGAGCTCGAGGTCTTTGTGCACGGCGCCCTCTGCATGTCTGTTTCCGGTCAGTGCTATCTCTCCGCCATGCTCGGCGGCCGAAGCGGCAACCGCGGTCTCTGCGCCCAGCCTTGCCGTCTGCCCTTCTGCCCGTCCGGCGGTGCGCCGGCCCGGAACGACTATGGCCTCAGCCTGCGCGACCTGTCGCTGCTCACTCATGTCGCAGAACTGGCGGAGGCAGGCATCACCTCCTTCAAAATTGAAGGACGTATGAAACGGCCGGAATATGTCGCGGCCGCCACCACCCTGTTTGCCGCCGCTGTCCGGGGCGAACGGGCGGCGGATATTTCATTGCAGGATTTACAATCCGTATTTTCCAGAAGTGGCTTTACAGATGGTTATTACACGAACCAACGCGGGGCGGCCATGTTCGGCATCCGCCGCAAGGAGGATGTCGAGGCCGCAGCACCGGTGCTGAAGCGGCTGCGGCGGCTGTATGACGGGGAGGCACCCCGTGTACCGGTGTCGTTGGCGCTCCGGCTGTCAGCCGGAGAACCCGCCGCACTGACCGCCTGTGACCGCGATGGTCACACGGCTGCAACAACGGGTCCCATCCCGGAACCGGTCCTGCACCAATCTCCCGATCCTGCCCGCGTGGAGCAGCAGCTTCGCAAAACCGGCGGTACTCCGTTCATCGTGGAACAGGTGACGCTGTCGCTCGAAGAAGGACTGTATCTTCCCGCCGCTGCTCTGAACGCCCTGAGGCGTGAGGCATTGGAGGACCTGTCCCAGCTGCGCCGTGCACCTTCTCCCATCCCATTTTCTCCAGTTGCGCCACCCGTTTTGCAACCGCAGCCTCCGGCACTCCCACGGCTGCTCGCCCGTCTCGCCGCAGCGGCGCAGTGGAGTCCGTCGCTCTCGGAAAAAGCGCTCTGCTTTTTCCCGCTTGCCGAGCTGCGAGACATTCCGGAAGGCATCGACTTCGGCGTCGAGATCCCACGCGCCATGTTCGGACAGGAGGCCGATATCCGTCGGTTGTTGGCCGGAGCGGCTGACCGAGGGGCGCGCTATGCGCTTTGCGGCAATATCGGCGCCCTTCCGCTCGCGCGGGAGGCAGGGCTGCTCCCAATCGGCGGGTTTGGCCTGAATCTCACCAATCGAGAGGCGGTGACCGCCTATGCCGCACGCGGCCTGGCCGCCGCCACTCTCTCGATGGAGCTCACCTTCCGCCAGCTCTCCTTTTCGGCGGACTGTCCGATTCCGACCGGCTTGCTGGCCTATGGCCGCCAGCCACTCATGCTCACCCGAAACTGCCCCCGCCGCTGCGGAGGCGGCCGCTGCGGTGACTGCCGACCCGAAGACGGCATGGCCGATCGCCGGGGTATTGTCTTCCCAACCGCCTGCTCCGGCGCTGGAACCGAGCTGCTGAACACCGTCCCGCTCTATTGGGCAGACCGGCTCGCCGAGCTGCCACCGGTGGATTTCCTGCTGCTGCATTTCACGACCGAAACCGCTGTGGAAACCGCCGTGCTGGCAGAAGCCTACCGCCGCGGCGGCTCCGCCTGCGACGGCATTACACGCGGCCTTTATCGCCGTGGTGTAGACTGATTCTCCGACAGAAAGGTTGTCAAGCTGCCATGAAAACCAAGAACACCCTGATCCTGATCTTTCTTCTGCTTGCCGCGCTGGTGCTTTCCATGCTGGTGAGCCGCCTGACCTCCGGCATTGACTTTCTGGAATGGCTGACCTGGAGCGACTCCATCGGCTTTGAGACCGGCCGTCTGGATCTTTCCGTCATCGACATCTCCTTCTCCTTCCAGATGCAGATCAATGTCCTGCAAGTGCTGTTGATCGGCGGCGCACTGCTGCTGTATAAGAAGGTGCGCTGATGGAACCATATATTCTCGCCTCCGCCTCTCCGAGGCGGCTGGAAATCTGTCACCTCGCAGGCATTCCGGTCGAGGTCTGCCCCGCCCGGCAGGAACCGCTGCCGGATCCTTCGTTGCCGCCCGCCGAGGCTGTCCTGATGCTCGCCCGTGCCAAGGCGGAGGAGGTCGCCGCCCGTTTTCCCGGCCGGACCATCATCGGAGCCGATACCATGGTATTCGCCGGTAGCCCGCTCGGCAAGCCGGCCGACGAGCAGGAGGCAGCGACCATGCTCCGCCGTTTGCAGGGCGCCTCGCACACGGTTGTCACCGGCGTCTGGGTTTGTGCGCGCGGCCGTGCGGACGGCTTTGCCGAAGAGGCACGCGTCACTTTTTATCCGATGGACGACGACGATATCACGGAGTATATCGCCACCGGCGAGCCAATGGACAAGGCGGGGGCCTACGGCATCCAGGGAATCGGTATGCGCTATATCCGCGGCATAGAAGGCGATTTTTATACCGTGATGGGGCTTCCCGGCGCCCGTCTCCGGCGGTTTTTGCAGAGCTTTGACGAAAACGCCCGCTGACTTGCAAATTTTTCGAAAATTTCCTGTATTTCCAGTTGAGAAATTTTTCCTGTGGGTATATAATAAGAGTTCAAAATGCCTAATATAATATATGTGGATAATCAGCAGGAAGGAAAGGAAGAAAGACTATGCTGTTTAATCGTGATATCGGTATTGATCTCGGCACCGCCAACACCCTCGTCTATATGAAGGGGAAGGGCATCGTCATGCGCGAACCCTCGGTCGTGGCGGTGGATGTCAAGCGGCAGACCGTCATGGCGGTTGGATCGGAGGCCAAGGAGATGATCGGACGGACGCCCGGCTCGATCTCGGCCGTCCGTCCGCTGAAGGACGGCGTCATCGCGGATTTTGAGGTAACAGCCGCGATGCTGCGCCATTTTGTCCGGGCGGTGCTGCGCACCAATTTCTTCAACCGTCCCCGCCTGATCGTCTGTATCCCCTCGGGCGTGACCGAGGTGGAGCGCCGTGCGGTCGAGGAAGCGGCACAGCAGGCCGGCGCGAAATATGTCGATCTGATCGACGAGCCGATGGCTGCTGCGATCGGCGCGGGACTGGCGGTCAGTGATGCCGCGGGCTGTATGGTCGTCGACATCGGCGGCGGCACCTCCGAGGTCGCCGTCATTTCGCTCAACGATATTGTCACCAAGTGCTCGGTCCGCACGGCGGGCGATGACTTTGACGACGCTATTATTTCGTATATTAAGAAGAAATATAATCTTCTGATTGGTGAGCGTACCGCCGAGGACATCAAAATCAAGATCGGCTCGGCCTTCCCCTATGAAGACGAGTCCTCGATGGATGTCAAGGGCCGCAACCTGATCGATGGTCTCCCGAAAAACATTTCGATCTCGGCGGAGGAGGTACGCGAAGCGTTGGCCGAGCCGGTCGGCGCGATTGTCGACGCGATCCGCTCAACCCTCGAGCGCACGCCGCCCGAACTCTCCGCCGACATCATCGACAACGGTATCATGTTGACCGGCGGCGGCGCGCTGCTGCGCGGTCTGGATGTGCTGATTAACCGCGAGACCGGCATGCCGGTTCACGTCGCGGAGTCGCCGCTCGACTGCGTCGCGGTCGGAACCGGCAAATCGGTCGATCTCGGCATGGTCGGCGTTCGTTCCGGCCGCCGTTGACGGCTGAACACGGCGGGAAGGAGCGGTTCGGACATTGAAGGACTTTTTCAAAAGCGTGGCGTTTCGTGTTCTGGCCGCCGTGGCAGCCCTGCTGGTCGGCATGATGATCTACGCCGCCTCCACCGGTGGCGTAGCGACCATCCCGGAGACCATTCTCGGCGCAGTGGTCACACCACTCCAGACGTTGGCCTCCCATATCGCCGACGGCTTCAACAGCTTTATCGGGATCTTCACAGATTCCGGCGAGCTGCGCCAGGAGAATGAGGTGCTCCGGCAGCAGATTAATGAACTGCGGGAAAATCAGGTTGAGCTGGATGAGTTGCGGCGACAGAACGAGCGCTACCGTGACTATCTGGATCTCAATGAGCGCAACCCGGCTTTCAAGTTCGCCGATGCGCAGGTGGTCGCCCGTGACCCGTCTGACAACTACTGCAATTTCACGGTCAATGTCGGCTCGCTGGATGGCGTCGCCGAGGGGAATCCGGTCATTACGCCGGAAGGGCTGGTCGGCGTTGTATCGCGGGCGGGCGCGAGCTTTTCCGAGGTTCGCACCATTCTCGACCCAACGGTACAGATCAGTGCATACGACAGCCGCACGCGCGACAACGGCATTACCGGCAACACGGCCTCTCTCGCCCGAGAGGGGCTGTTGCGTCTCACGCGGCTCGATCGCGGCGCCGGGATTGCAGCCGGTGATATGTTCGTCACCTTTGGCGGCGGCAACAAATATCCCGCCGGTCTGCGCATCGGCGAGGTCACAGAGGTGTTTGCGGAGTCCGATGGCCTGTCGATGTCGGCGGTCGTCCGACCGTATGCGGATATTGCCCGCTTGTCGGATGTCTTTATCATCACCGATTTCGACGGCAAGGATGAGCTGACCGAGCCGTAAGGAGGGGGATACGTGGATAACAAACCGCTGAAAGACCCCAATCCGCTGCCCCGGCTCGGTCACCGTTATCTGGAGTGGACCGCTTACGGCCTGCTGATTCTGCTTGCCTATCTGCTGCAAAGCACCCCGCGCCTGCTGCCTGCCGTTTTCGGCGCCCGGCCGCTGTTGATGATCCCGATGACCGTCGCAGTCGCCATGTTTACCGGCCCGGTCGGCGGCGCTGCCGGCGGTATCGCCTGCGGTCTGCTCTGGGATCTCCATTCCACCCGCCTGCTCGGCTTCAATGCATTGATTCTGATGGCAATCGGCTGCGCGGCAGGACTGCTTGTACAGCTGCTGATCCGGAACAACCTGCTCTCCTCCCTGCTGCTGACCTTGCCCGCTCTGCTGTTGCAGGGATCGCTGGACTGGGCCTTCAACTATGTCCTGCTCGCCCGCGAAGGGACGATTTTCTGGCTGCTGCGGGGGATATTGCCGGATCTGCTCTATACTCTCGTGGTCTCACCGCTGGTCTACGGCACGGTGCTGCTCGCCGCCAGGCTGCTCAAACGCCGCGAATAGCGCGGTTCTGCCCGTTTGGAGAGGCTTCCATGGACAACAACAAGAACAATCGCATCAGCAAACGCCGCCTGATTGCACTGGCATCCGCCATCGGCGTGGTGTTCGGCATGTATTCGCTGCGCCTGTTTCAGGTGCAGCTTGTTGAAGGCGCCTATTATGCCGCCAAGGCAAACCGAAATACCACCCTCACCCTCCCGGTTTCGGCTTCGCGCGGCGAGATTCTCGACAGTTCCCTTCGTCCGATGGCCGTCAACCGTACCAGCTACGAGGTGGTCTTCGATTACAACTATTTCCCGCGCGGAACCTCGGAGAAACAGCGCAGCGAACAGAACAGTATCATTTGGGAACTGACCCGGCTGCTGGATGCGGCCGGCGAGGACTGGAACGACACGCTGCCGATTTCGGATGCCGCTCCCTATACCTTTGAAGAGGGTCGGGATACAGATATCGCCCGGCTCAAGACGCTGCTGCGCATGGCAGATTATGCCACAGCCGACAACTGCATGGCCGAGCTCTGCAAGCGCTATTTCCTCGAGGACTATACGCCGGAGCAACAGCGGATACTGGCGGGTGTGCAATATGAGATGGAGCGGCGGGAGTTCGGCTATTACACTCCCTTCACCTTCTCCTCCGACATCTCCAAGGACACCTCCTACCAGATCAGCGAAAACAACACCCGTTTTCCCGGCGTCGATATCCAGCCTTCCGCCGTCCGTGAATACGTCAGCGGCGAGA
>USLV01000069.1 GCA_900555705.1 uncultured Oscillospiraceae bacterium
CACCGGCCTTATCGTCGAAGGCGGGACGCTGACCGTCAAAACCGGCGGCGGCAGCGAAAACGCCAGCACTGTCACGGGCGGCGGATGGGGCAACTGGGGTCGCCCCGACATGCCCGGCGGCACAGAAACAGAGGCGGATAACGGTGATACCACCAGCGCCAAGGGGCTGAAGGCTGCGGTCGACATCACCATTACCGGCGGCGACATAACAGTGGATGCCTCCGACGACACGGTGCATGCCAACGGCACCGTTACCATCGGTGGAGGCGCGCTGACCCTGTCCTCCGGCGACGACGGCATCCATGCCGATGCGTCACTCACGATCAGCGGCGGCACAATCGAAATTGCCCAATCCTATGAAGGCATTGAAGGCGCCGATATTCGGATTGAGGACGGTCATATTCGGTTGAAAGCGAGCGATGACGGACTCAACGCCGTCGGCGGCAGCGACGGCTCACCCCTGAATGGAAGACCGGGGCAAAACAGTTTTGCCTCAGGCGGGAATCACACCATCACCATCACGGGCGGCACAATCATCGTTGACGCAGACGGCGACGGTGTGGATGCCAATGGTTCCATCGAGATGACCGGCGGCACACTGCTGGTCTGCGGTCCGACCAACAGCGGCAACGGCGCACTGGATTTCGACGGCAGTTTTCAGATGGACGGCGGTATACTCGTCGCTATCGGCAGTCTCGGAATGGCACAGACCCCCTCAGACAGCTCGACACAATCTGTCGCTGCTCTCTCCCTCACCTCCCGCAGCGCAAACACACCACTGCATCTGGCGGACGCGGACGGAAATGGGCTGCTGACATTTGTTCCCACAAAAGCCTATCAATCGGTCATTCTCAGCACACCGACGCTGAAAACCGGAGAAGCCTATACCCTCTTCACCGGCGGCGAAGCGACGGACGAAACGACAGAAGGGTTGTACGCCAGCTATACCGACGGCGAGGAAGCGCTGACCTTCACTCTGTCCGATGTCGTCACCAGCGCATCGGAGGATGGCGCAGCCATCGGCGGTATGGGCGGGAATCCCGGTGGTATGGGCGGGAATCCCGGCGGCATGAACCGTCCGGGAAGGCGCTGACCCATTCCGACACAGGCCGTGGCAGCATCCGGAAAAACACCGTGTAAAATGCAGAAAATCCTGTATTTTACACGGTGTTTTTATACGTGCTCTCTTGACTTTGCGCCGGACGACAGGTATACTAGAGAGGTAGGCGCGGGGGTGTTTTTTGAGGATACCCGTGTCGCGCTCAGAAATTGGGTTTGTATCTGGAATTGAGATTGTTAAAAAACTGACAATGGGAGATGACCGTATGGCTACAGCAGTGACACAGGTAAGCACAGTAGAAGAGCTGGAGAAGAAGCTAGGGGAAGTGCGCGCAGCGCAGGCAGCGTATGCGCAGTACAGCCAGGAGCAGGTGGACGCAATCTTCAAGGCGGCGGCAATGGCGGCGAATGCACAGCGGATTGCGCTGGCGAAGATGGCGGTGGAAGAGACCGGCATGGGCGTGGTGGAGGACAAGGTGATCAAGAACCACTACGCGGCGGAATATATCTACAACGCCTACAAGGATACAAAGACCTGCGGGGTAATCGAAGAGGACAAGGCGTTCGGGACAAAGAAGATCGCGGAGCCGATCGGCGTGATCGCGGCGGTCATCCCGACAACGAACCCGACGTCGACGGCGATCTTCAAGACGCTGCTGGCACTGAAGACGCGCAACGGCATCATCATCAGCCCACATCCGAGAGCGAAGGGGAGCACGATCGCGGCAGCGAAGGTTGTGCTGGAAGCGGCGATCGCGGCGGGCGCCCCGGCGGGCCTGATCGGATGGATTGATGTGCCGTCGCTGGAGCTGACGAACCTCGTGATGAAAGAAGCGGATATCATCCTGGCGACGGGTGGCCCGGGCATGGTGAAGGCGGCATATTCGTCGGGGAAACCGGCGCTGGGTGTCGGCGCAGGCAACACGCCGGCGATCATCGACGACACGGCGGATATTGAGCTGGCGGTGAACTCGATCATTCACTCGAAGACGTTTGACAACGGCATGATCTGTGCGTCGGAGCAGAGCGTGATCGTGCTGGATAAGGTATATGCGAAGGTGAAGAAGGAGTTTGCGGCGCGTGGCTGCTACTTCCTGAACGCGGAGGAGACGGAAAAGGTCCGGAAGGTCATTCTCGTGAACGGCGCGCTGAACGCGAAGATCGTAGGCCAGAGAGCGCCGGTGATCGCGGGACTGGCGGGACTGGAGATCCCGGAGACGAGCAAGATTCTGATCGGTGAAGTGGAGAGCGTGGACATCGCGGAGGAATTCGCACATGAGAAGCTGTCGCCGGTGCTGGCGATGTACCGTGCGAAGGATTTCGGGGATGCGCTGGACAAGGCGGAGCATCTGATCGCGGACGGCGGCTATGGGCATACGTCGTCGCTGTATGTGAACGCGGTGACGGAGCAGGAGAAGATCGGGGAATTTGCGGGACGGATGAAGACCTGCCGGATTCTGGTGAACACGCCGTCGTCGCAGGGCGGCATCGGCGATCTGTACAACTTCAAGCTGAGCCCGTCGCTGACGCTGGGATGTGGTTCCTGGGGCGGGAACTCGGTGTCGGAGAACGTCGGGGTTAAGCACCTGCTGAATATCAAGACGGTGGCGGAGAGGAGAGAGAACATGCTGTGGTTCCGGGCGCCTGAGAAGGTGTATCTGAAGAAGGGCTGCCTGCCGGTGGCGCTGGACGAGCTGAAGCATGTGATGGACAAGAAGAAGGCGTTCATCGTGACGGACTCGTTCCTGTATCACAATGGGTATACGAAGGGGATCACGGATAAGCTGGACGAACTGGGAATCCAGCACATGACGTTCTTCAACGTGGCGCCGGATCCGTCTTTGGCGAGTGCACAGGAAGGCGCGGCGGCGATGCGGTCGTTCGAGCCGGATGTGATCATCGCGGTGGGCGGCGGCTCGGCGATGGACGCTGGCAAGATCATGTGGGTGCTGTATGAGCATCCGGAAGTGGACTTCCTGGATATGGCGATGCGGTTCATGGATATCCGGAAGAGAGTATATACGTTCCCGAAGATGGGCGAGAAGGCATATTTCATTGCGGTTCCGACGACGGCGGGCACGGGGTCTGAGGTGACGCCGTTTGCGGTGATCACGGATGAGCGAACGGGCGTGAAGTATCCGCTGGCGGACTATGAGCTGTTGCCGAAGATGGCGATCGTGGATGCGGACATGATGATGAACGCGCCGAAGGGACTGACGTCGGCATCGGGAATCGATGCGGTGACGCATGCGCTGGAGGCGATTGCATCGATGCTGGCGACGGACTATACGGACGGACTGGCGGAGCGGTCTTTGAAGATGATCTTCGAATATCTGCCGCGCGCGTATGAGAACGGTCCGAACGATCCGGAAGCGCGTGAGAAGATGGCGAATGCGGCGACGATGGCGGGCATGGCGTTCGCGAACGCGTTCCTTGGTGTGTGCCATTCGATGGCGCACAAGCTGGGAGCGTTCCACCACCTGCCGCACGGCGTGGCGAATGCGCTGATGATCGACGAGGTGTTGCGGTTCAACGCGTCGGAGACACCGACGAAGATGGGTACGTTCCCGCAGTATGACCATCCGAAGACGCTGCGACGGTATGCGGAGGTTGCGGAGTATCTGGGCCTGAAGGGCAAGACGGATGCGGAGAAGCTGGAGTCGCTGATTGCGGCGCTGGATGAGCTGAAGGAGAAGGTTGGGATCAAGAAGACGATCCGGGACTATGGGATTGATGAGAAGGACTTCCTCGACCGTCTGGACGACATGGTGGAGCAGGCCTTTGACGATCAGTGCACCGGCGCCAATCCCCGCTATCCTCTCATGGCTGAGATCAGGCAGATGTACCTCAACGCCTTCTATGGCCGGTGATGGTTTTTCGATAGAGTAAAGGAGGAAACACAAGATGAATTTGCAGAAGGTTATCGCAGTGCGCAACAACAAGACCATCTATCGCGACGGAGATCTCGCGATCAAGGTGTTCAATGAGGGCTTTTCCAAGTCCGACGTCCTCAATGAGGCGCTGAATCAGGCGCGTGTCGAGGAGACCGGCCTCGCCATCCCGAAGGTGATCGAGGTCACGAAGATAGACGGCAAATGGGCGATTGTCTCGGAGTTTATCGCGGGCAAGACGCTCGATCGTCTGATGGCCGAAAACCCGGAGAAAAAGGACGAATATCTTGAGATGTTTGTCAATCTCCAGCTGGAAGTACACAGCAAGAAAGCGCCGCTGCTCAACCGCCTCAAGGACAAGATGTCCCGTAAAATCGCCGAGACGGATCTCGACGCCACCACCCGCTATGAGCTGCACACTCGTCTCGAGGGCATGCCGAAGCACACGAAGGTCTGTCACGGCGACTTCAACCCGAGTAACATCATCATCGCCGAGGACGGCACACCCTATATTCTCGACTGGTCGCACGCAACCCAGGGCAACGCGAGTGCCGATGCCGCCCGGACCTACCTGCTGTTCTGGCTGTCCGGCGACATCGACGGCGCGGAGAAATATCTGAACCTCTTCTGCAAGAAGAGCGACACGGCAAAGCAGTATGTCCAGCAGTGGCTGCCGATCGTGGCCGCCTCGCAGTCGGTCAAGGGCAAACCGGAGGAGCGCGAGTTCCTGCTGCACTGGGTCGATGTCGTGGATTACGAATAATCGAATTCGACGGAAGGGATGAGAAGCATGAAAGTGACAATCTGTATCGGCAGTTCCTGCCATCTCAAGGGTTCCCGCCAGGTGGTGGAGACACTGCAGTATCTCGTGAACGAAAACGGTCTGCAGGACAAAGTGGAACTCGCGGGCGCCTTCTGCATGGGCGACTGTGTGCATGGCGTCAATGTGACGGTGGATGGCGAGCGCTATTCCGTCCAGCCGGATACTGTTAAGGAATTCTTCGAGCAGCAGATCCGCAGCCGGATCTGAGCATGAACTCCTTTCGCCGCCCGTCGGGAGGAGGCTTCTCCAGACGGGCGGCGAATTATATGAAAGGACGGAACAGGGATGGCATCCTTCCTCAAGCTGAAAAAGTCCAATTGCAAAAACTGTTATAAATGTATCCGGCATTGTCCGGTCAAATCCATTCGCTTTTCCGACAATCAGGCACACATCGTCGAGGACGAGTGCATCCTGTGCGGTCAATGCTTTGTCGTCTGCCCGCAGAACGCGAAAGAGATTCGCAGCGATGTCGACCGCGCGAAGGAGCTGATCGCAAGCGGCGCGCCGATATATGTCAGCCTCGCCCCCTCCTTTGTCGCCTGTTATGAAGGCGCGACAATCGGAACGATGCGGGACGCGCTCCGGCAGCTCGGATTTGCGGATGCAGCGGAGACAGCGCTCGGTGCGACAACGGTCAAAACCTGCTATGAAGACATGGTACGCGAGGGCAAACAGGATGTGGTCATCTCCTCCTGCTGTCACTCCGTCAACCTGCTGATTCAAAAATATTATCCGGAGGCCCTCCCCTATCTCGCGCAGATACAGTCGCCGATGCAGGCTCACTGCACATCGATCAGGCGCGAGCATCCGGAGGCCAAAACGGTCTTTATCGGCCCCTGCATTTCCAAAAAGGATGAGGCGGAGCGGTATCCGGGACTGGTCGACTGCGTGCTGACCTTCGAAGAGCTCTCGAGCTGGTTCGAAGCGGAGGGCATTGCACCCGCCCGCGGCGAGGAACATACCGAAGAGAGCCGCGCACGCCTCTTTCCGACCTCCGGCGGCATCCTGCGCACGATGGACTGCGACAGCCCGGATTACAGCTATATCACTGTGGATGGGGTGGAGAACTGCATTCGCGCGCTGAAGGATATCGTCGCCGGGCGCATGTCCAAATGCTTTATCGAGATGTCCGCCTGTGCGGGCAGCTGCATCGGCGGCCCGGCCATCACGAAGAAGAACCATGCGCCGATTCGTGAATTTATGGCGGTCGACCGCTATGCCGGCCGACAGGACTTTGCGGTTCCGCCGGTCGAGCGGGAGTTACTCGACAAGAACATGCCCTTCCTCGGCACTCGTCGGGAACGGCCGGGCGGCAGCGCCATCGAAGAAATCCTCCGCCAGATGGGCAAAACTGCTCCGGAGCAGGAACTCAACTGCGGCAGCTGTGGCTACGACACCTGTCGCGAAAAGGCGGTTGCCGTTTTGCAGGGCAAGGCGGATCTTTCGATGTGCCTCCCTTTCCTCAAGGAGAAGGCTGAGAGTTTTTCCGACACCATCATCAACAATACGCCGAACGGCATTGTCGTGCTCAACGAGCAGCTGGAGGTGCAGCAGATCAACAAGGCTGCCTGCCGCATGCTCAACGTCAAGCACCCGTCGGATGTGCTCGGCGACCAGGTTATCCGCATCCTCGACCCCACGGTATTCCTGGATGTGATGCAGAATGGCCGCAACATACATGATCAGCGCGTCTATCTCGCAGAATATCAGAAATATGTCGAACAGAGCATCATCTACGACAAGAGTTATCATATCGTCATGAACATCATGCGTGACGTAACCGACGAGGAGGCCGCGCGCTCCCGCAAGGAAGAGCTCAGCCGTCACACTATCGAGGTCACCGACAAGGTGATCGAGAAGCAGATGCGGGTGGTGCAGGAGATCGCCTCGCTGCTCGGCGAGACAACCGCCGAGACCAAGATCGCGCTGACCAACCTGAAGGAGTCGTTGAGCGATGAATAATTTGTGCACCGACATCGGCTACAACAGCGTCAACAAGCACGGCGAGCAGCTCTGCGGCGATAATATCCCTGTCTCTTATACACATCTCCGAGCCCAC
>USLV01000070.1 GCA_900555705.1 uncultured Oscillospiraceae bacterium
TTCTAGCTTCGTCGGCAGCGTCAGATGTGTATAAGAGACAGCGCCCGCTCCGGTCGATACGGCGAAAGGCGATGATGCTCTGCTGATAATCGTCGTGGGCAATCCAGGAAAAGCCGTCCCAGGAGAAATCGTTTTCCCAGAGCGGGCTGTTTTCGAGATAGAAATGGTTGAGCGCGCGGACGAAATCCCGGAACCGTCGATGGGATTCATAGTCGAGCAGCAGCCAGTCGAGCTCGTTCTCGAAATCCCATTCCTTGAACTGGGCAAACTCGCTGCCCATGAACAGCAGCTTTTTGCCGGGATGGGCCATCATATAGCCGAGAAATACCCGTACACCGGCGAATTTCATCTCGTATTCACCCGGCATCTTGCCGATCAGCGAGCCCTTGCCATGCACCACCTCGTCATGCGAGATGGGGAGGACGAAATTCTCGGAGAAGGCATAGAAAAGGGAGAAGGTGAGGCTGTCGTGATGATCCCGCCGGAAGAGCGGATCGAGCGAGATATATCGCAGCATATCGTTCATCCAGCCCATATTCCATTTGAAGTTGAAGCCAAGGCCACCGTCGGCCGTCGGCCGCGAGACGAGCGGCCAGGCCGTCGACTCCTCCGCGATCATCATGACGTCCGGATGCGCAGCAAAAACAGCCTCGTTGAGCGTCCGGAGAAAGCGGATGGCTTCGAGGTTTTCTTTGCCGCCGTATTGGTTTGGCATCCATTCGCCGTCCCGGCGGTTATAGTCGAGATACAGCATCGAGGCCACGGCATCGACCCGCAGCCCGTCCACATGATACCGGTCGAACCAGAACATCGCGTTGGAGATCAGGAAGCTGCAAACCTCCGGGCGGCCATAGTCGAAGACGCAGGTACCCCATTCGCGATGTTCGCCCTTGCGGGGGTCTGCATATTCATAGCAGGCGGTGCCGTCGAAACGGAAAAGGCCGCTCTCGTCGCGTGGGAAATGTGCCGGTACCCAGTCGAGAATAACGCCGAGTCCGGCTTCGTGGAAGCGATCGACGAACCGCATAAAATCTTTCGGTGTACCATAACGGGAGGTGGGGGCGTAGTACCCGGTCACCTGATAGCCCCAGGAGCCGTCAAAAGGATATTCCATCACCGGCAGCAGCTCGATATGGGTATAGCCCATATCGAGCAGATAGGGAATCAGTTCTTCCGCCGCTTTGTCATAGGAGAACGGTTCACCATCCGGATAACGCCGCCAGGAACCGAGATGCACCTCATAGATGTTCACCGGACGGTCGTAGAAGGCCTGCTGCTTTCTGGCGGCGAGGTAGGCCGCATCCTGCCAGTCATAGCCGTCGAGGTCATAGACTTTTGAGGCAGTGCCGGGACGGGTCTCGAAATGAAAGCCATAGGGATCGGCCTTGAGGCAACAGCTGCCGTCCGCGGCGGTTACAGCGTACTTATAGTTGTCATATTCCGCTGGGCCGTCCAGCTCGCATTCCCAGACGCCGTCCTCTCGACGGCTCATCGGGTGGCGGCCAGGCATCCAGCCGTTGAAGTCCCCCACAACCGAAACAGCGGAGGCATTCGGTGCCCAGACACGAAAACGATAGCGCCCCTCTTCTGCCGGATGACAACCAAGCAGATCCTGCGCCCGGCAGTAAATGCCGTCATGGTATCCTTCGGCAGATTTTTCCGGCGCTGTAAAGATGGATGTCTGCATACCGTATCTCTCCCTTTTCTGTACGTCCTTGCCGTTTTTCAGGAATATCTTACCATATTGTGCAATGGATTTCAAGCGGTTTTCGTCGTTTTACAAAAACTTTATTTTCATATATGAGTTGTTATTATGCAACAAATACAATTATTGGCAAGTATATCTGTATAATGTGAAGTCATCCCTGTCCAGTATAAATGTACAGGGCTTCTGAAACGGTCGAATGCGGGCGGACAGGCAGATTTTGTTTTCCAGCCGCATGGGGCGCTTGTCCGATCGCACAACAGCTATCCTATGCGCTGCGGGTGGAAAATATGCCGGAGGATAGAAAACGGGGCGCTGCAGCGCCCCGTTTTCTCAGCCCTGATTGCCCATGAACTTCTGTTTTGCGGTCTGCACCTTCTGTTCCGGCGCCGCCGGAGTCGGGTACCAACCGCGTTTTTGCATCTCGCAGAAGAGGTCAGCCTGGATGGCGTGCTCTTCGTTGAGAATGCGCATCATTTCGTCGCGGATACCAGGTGTGGCGCATTCGTTGGCATAGATGTTATAAAGCGAGGTCATTTCCTTCTGCGCGCTGAGCGAATCGTGCATCATTTCCTGATCTTTCATCGGGATGTTGCTGTTCTGTTCCATGCTGTTTCCCTCCTCAGTTCAAAAAGCCCATCAGTCTGTCGAAATGCTTCTGATGCTGTCCCGCGATCTTTTCACATTGCGTTTTCAGCTGCGGATCGGTGCAGAGCATCGCATAGGTCTGATACTTTTTGACCAGCAGTTGTTCGGCGGCGAGCTCATCCTCGAGGGCGCTGAGCTCCTTTTCAGTCAGATTGGCCATGTCGATTCCTCCCAGGTAAAATAGAATAGGGGATGCCGGTTCGGCATCCCCTATAGCATGACCCGTCCGGGGGCACTTTATACCAATTTTCGGCAATTCGGCAGTAGCATTTATGTTCTGTCCTCGCCCAGCCCAAAGCTGATCTGTAATGCCTGATTGACCTGACTCATGGATTGGTTATCCAGACGTCCCATATGCTCCCGCAGGCGCCGCTTGTCGATGGTACGGATCTGCTCGAGCAGC
This sequence comes from uncultured Oscillospiraceae bacterium, assembly GCA_900555705.1. Taxonomy (GTDB): domain Bacteria; phylum Bacillota; class Clostridia; order Oscillospirales; family Acutalibacteraceae; genus UMGS1858. The sequence continues at coordinate 2,757 of USLV01000070.1, forward strand.
ACAATGGAATCGCGTGCAAGGCCGCTGCCGGTGGAATGCAGCTGGATATGGGTCGGCAGGCGCGCTTTGTCCTTCTGGCTGGTGATGGCTGCGGCAATGACAGTTGGGCTGAAGCGGTTACCGACATCGTTTTGTACAATCAGTACCGGCCGAATGCCGCCCTGCTCCGATCCCACCACCGGGCTCAGATCTGCATAATAGATATCTCCACGTCGCACATTCACGTCTCTCATCACACCTTTTTCAGAAGCTCATCTCTAGTTTGGCCGCTTCCCAATGGTTTAATCATGGACAGCTCCCTCTCGAAAAAATTTTATCCGCAGAGGGAAGGCCACAGTCCATTCTATGCCCGTCCGCCTTTTTTGACAGAGAAAAACGGCGCCCCATAAAAGGACGCCGCAATGGAATTGGTGTGACAGGAAAGGACTACAATAGTCCGGTTGCCGTATACGCGGAGGGGGCGGTCAGCAGCCACCAGCCACTCTCCAGAGCGGGATCATCTGCCGGAGGAATTGACCAACAGGGATAGAGCGAAAGCTCTTCCCGATCGATCTCCAGCGCCAGCGGTTCGGCCATCCGCGCCAATGTCGGAGACATCCCCTCGATGGCCGTTCGCCGGGCGATTTCCTGATAGAGATCTCTCTGGCTCTCCAACGGGACAATCAGTCGAACGCGTTTTTCTGAACGACGGAAGAGGAGGCCGAGTCCGGCAAAATCGGCTTGTTTCACAGCAGCGTCCATGGACTTTTGGAAAAGGTCCGTGGATTGATAGAGTCGCCGGGCATAGACGGGGGCGAGTGCGGAGAGCGGCAGGTCGTTCGACGCCCACTGCTGTTCGAAAGCGGCGAGCAGAGCTTCCATTCCCCGGCGCTCCGTCATCGTCCGGCAAACATTATCCGCTGCCAGACGGAAGACGGTAAGCTGGCCTCCGGAGACGCAGCAGCCGGCGGCCTGCTGGATACTTTCGAGTGGTGCGGCAGCGCGGAATACCTGCTCAAACGCCAGTTCCGCCCCCCACTCTACACAGGGAGTGGCCACCAGCCGACAGGGCTGTCCTGCGGCAAGCCGGTGATGTAGCTGTTGGAGTATCTGCTGACGATGGGCGGCACAGAGGTCGGAGGAGAGAAAAAAAAGCTCCTCCGGAGGAACGTCTCTTTTCTGCTGTAGAAGCTGGTAAAGCTGGCGGGCGTGCTTCGCTCGGCTGAGAATGGTGCAGCAGTTCGGCAGCGCGGCCATGCGGGCTGCGAGCCTGGCTGGAGAGATCGCCCGCCGGAGCTCCCAACGGATCGACACGTCCGATTCCTGCGATTCCGGTTTCGGGCCGATCGGGCGTGGATTCCAGCGCAGTCCGACCGGATAGGCTGTTTCGAACGGTGTTTCGGCGGCCAGCACGACAGAACAATGATACCGTTCTGTCAGCGTGCGGAGCGTTTCGAGGGATAGCCGGACGGCGGCGGGGACGGGACGTGCACCGTCCAGAAGGATGACGCTTCCGGCGAGCAGATGCAGTTTTCGGCAGGGAGTATGTTCAAAAGCAAAAAGTGTTTCCCAAAAATCGCCGGCCCGCATCACCGTCAGCGGTGCATCCCAGCGTTCCGAAAAACGCTGTTCGAGTCCGGCCGCGGCATAAAACCGGCACGCGGGCTCCATCTGACGACAAAGAGGCAGGTACAGTTCCGGCAGGGCGTCATCCGGAAGTATGAGAAAAATGCGGCCATCCGGAAACTGCTGCAAATGCCGCCTGGCAAAGGTAAGCAGTGCCAATGTACGCTCCGAGCCGGCGGGTGCTGTCAGCGAAAAAAAACCCGGCTGCTGGTCGGCTGCCTCCTCACAGGCGGCCTGAAGAACCGTCCGGTCGGTGGCGTGCTCCGGCGTGCTCGAGGATGTCGTCGGTTCTGTAGAGCGCTGGATTTTCCCTTCCTGTACCAGCGCATCCGCGTCAATCAGACAGGAATACAGCATACGGGTATACAGCATCCAGGCGGTCATATAATGCAGCTCGGCCGGAAACAGATTTTGCGGTAACGTCATGCCCGGCATATGGCCGGCAGTTTCCCGATCCATCTGAATAAAAGCCTGCCGAAGTTCTCCGCGGCCATAAATGGAAAAGGGACGTCCGATCTCGTCACGGACGTCTTCGTCTCCTTCGATCAGCTGCAACAGGATATGATAGATTTTGGTATCCGGCAGATGCGTATGATGGCCGTAGATCGCCATGGCGAGCGGCAGCGCCGGATTGCCGACGGCGTGCAGCTTGTTGCCGAACAGCAGATAAAGCAGCGCAGCACCGGGGGCCGCGTGGTTAACCGCGCGGCCCGCTGTCTGAAATCGTTCGCTATATTTGCCGAAGTCGTGCAACATGCCGATCAGTCGCCCCTGCTCTTCACAGCCGAACACGGAGGCAAAGCGGGCGGTCTGTTCCGCTACCGCCAGACAATGGTTGGAAATCGACTCCTGTTCATCTGTCTCCGGACAGTTCCAAAACAGCTTCATCCTTGACCATCCCTTTCGAAGATGTCGAACAAAGTAGTATACATTTTGTCCGATTGTTCGGGAAAGCCGGTTTTAAGAGACGAGTCATGGCCAGCCTCTTTTCTACCATTTTTTCTCAGAACACATCTTTATCAGTATCATTTTAAAGCTATTTTATCACACAAAGAAAAATATTTCCATATTTTTGTAAAACATATTCCGCAATTGTAGAAATGAACAAAGGAGATAGACGTTTTGTGTCGAATCTGCTTATCTGAACTGTTTATTTTAGCCGTTCATAAGCGGCAATCAGCTGTACCACCCGGCTATAGCTGAAGACACCATCCGCGTCCCCCTGTGCCTGGATGAACGCATTGTTGACGCTGGTGGAAACCTGCTGAATTTCGCCTTCAAACTGCCGCCAGTAATTGCCGCGTTGGGAAAGATCACGTAACACCGCCTCCGAGCAAAAGGTTCGCGCCTCCTGCCAGAGAGCCTGGTCATAGTCATAGAGCGCGTTGGAGCAGTATATATATGCAAGCAGAGTACCGGAGTAGCGGTAATCTCCCGAGGGGTGGGACAGACAGGCGAGATAGGCGAAGAAATTGCATTCATCCTCCCGGGCAAAGCCTCGCGTGTGCGCCAGTTCGTGTGCGGCGGTAGCCGGCAGCTCGCTGGGCGGAACGTCGATGTTGACGTTTGCTTCGGCAAGAAACGGAAAATACATGCCGGTAATGCCGGTATAGGACCACCAGTGCGACAGCTGAACCGGCTTAGCGCGTGATACACTGCCGCGCAGAAACGGATAACGTTCCTCGAGCGTCTGGTATCCGTCGCCTGCCTGCTTCAGCGTGTCGGAGAGGGAGTCGGAAAGGATCATGCAGCCGTCCGCGTCCTCCGCCAGAGCCGCGCGTTCGGCGGATGCCCGCCGGGCGAGATCGGTTGTGATAGAGAGCAGTGTCTCCGGAGTCAAGCTGCCGGTCTCGAGTCCCATCAGCTCCGCCGCCGGAAGCCGATAGAAGTTAAGGCCGTGCAGCAGCATGTAAAGCAGCAGCGCAGAGGACAGCACCCAGCCGACCGACCGGACCGCACGTGCCCAGAGCTGGCGCGGAGCGGCAGAACGGCGCAGCCGCCGGATCAGCAGCGCCGACAGACCGAGCAGTGCAGGCAGTGCCGCGACGGCCAGCAGCTCAGTCAGAGAGAAGGGCAGCAGGGAGGTGACGGCACCGAGCGGGATGGAGAGCAGCCGAAAGACGCCGCGGGCAAATCCATATTCCGCCACTTTCGGTGCATACGGCAGCAGAAGATAGAGCAAAAGCGCGAGCAGGCCGGGCAGCAGGAAGGCCAGCCGCTTTCCCCATCGTTTCATGTCAGGCACATCCTTTCCGGGAGTATTACCCTCGGTGAACAAAGGGAAACGCGCCTGCCCGGCGGCTGCAATCGCCGCAGACAGTGTTCTCGCACTCGGTGGGCGTCAGCCCACCATCGTACTGCGGCCTTGTCTGCGACCATTCCATCACGCCGGGCAGGTCCGATGGAGTTTTTCGAGAGGAAAACGGACGGCCG
>USLV01000071.1 GCA_900555705.1 uncultured Oscillospiraceae bacterium
TTTTTGCCGCGGCTTTGGGAATGCTGTTCAGTTTTTGAGGCTCTGCATGGGGGCGGGAATGCGGCCGCCGCGCGCGATGAAACGGGCGGGGGACCAGGTGTTGAGCGCCATGACCGGGCCACCGCCGAGCAGACCGCCGAAGGAGAGCTCCTCCCCGACAGCTTTGCCGATGGCCGGGATGACGCGGACAGCGGTGGTCTTGGAGTTGACCATGCCGATCGCCGCCTCGTCCGCGATGATGGCGGAGATCACCTCGGCCGGGGTGTCGCCGGGGATGTTAATCATATCAAGGCCGACCGAGCAGACCGCCGTCATCGCCTCCAGCTTTTCGAGGCGGAGGCAGCCGCTGCGCGCAGCATCGATCATACCGGCGTCCTCGGTCACGGGGATGAAGGCGCCCGAGAGGCCGCCGACATGGGAGGAGGCCATGACGCCGCCCTTTTTGACCGCGTCGTTGAGCAGCGCGAGGGCGGCGGTGGTGCCGTGGCAGCCGCAGCTCTCAAGGCCCATCTCCTCGAGAATATGCGCGACCGAATCGCCAACCGCCGGAGTTGGGGCGAGCGAGAGGTCGACAATACCGAAGGGGACGTTCAGACGGCGGGAGGCCTCCCGCGCCACAAGCTGGCCCATCCGGGTGATTTTGAAAGCGGTTTTCTTGATGATATCCGCAACCGCCGTCAGATCGCAGTCGCCCGCCTTCGCGAGAGCGGCGCGGACAACACCGGGGCCGGAGACGCCGACATTGATGACGCAGTCGGGCTCACCGGCGCCGTGGAAAGCGCCGGCCATAAAGGGGTTGTCCTCCGGCGCGTTACAGAAAACGACCAGCTTGGCGGGGCCGATGCAGTCGCGGTCGGCGGTTTTCTCCGCTGATTCACGCACAATCCGGCCCATCAGACCGACGGCGTCCATGTTGATGCCGGTTTTGGTCGAACCGATGTTAACCGAGGAGCAGACATGATCAGTGACGGCGAGCGCCTCCGGAATCGCCTCAATCAGCTCGCGGTCGCCGGGGCCGAAGCCCTTTTGGACAAGCGCGGAAAAGCCCCCGAGAAAGTTGACGCCGCAGGTACGGGCCGCCCTCTCAAGCGTTCGCGCGAGCCGGACAGCGTCCCGGTTTTCGCAGGAGGCAAGGATCATGGCGATCGGGGTGACGGAGATCCGCTTGTTGATGATCGGGATCCCGTATTCCTTCTCAATCTGTTCACCGGTCGAAACGAGGTCGCGGGCATAGCGCGTGATCTTGTCATAGACGCGGTTGCAGCAGACGTCGATGTCGCTGTGGCAGCAGTCGAGCAGCGAAATGCCCATCGTGATGGTGCGCACATCGAGATGCTCGTCCTGGATCATGGTAATGGTTTCGAGAATGTCTCTGGAATTCAGCATAGCGCGAAGCCGCCCTTCCTCAAATGGTGTGCATCGAGTTGAAGATATCCTCGTGCATGGTGTGGATCGACAGGCCCTCCGCCTGGCCGAGAGCGGTCATCTCGTCGGCAAATTCCGTAAACGGGATGCTGCTCCCCGAAACCTCGACCATCATCATCATCACAAACATATCCTGCAAAATCGACTGGGTGACCTCCTGAATATTGATGCGGTACTCGGCGCATTTGGCCGACACCTTGGCAAGAATGCCAACCGTATCCCGGCCGATCACAGTGATCACAGCGCGCATGGACAATCCCTCCTGTTGCGGTCAATAAAAGTAATTTTTATTTTAACATATTTTCGCTGAAAAGCCAACCGGTTTTCAAAAAACGGCAAAATAGACGAAAAATGCCCGCTCGGCCGGGCGATCCTGTGGGGGCGGTACATCTGCGGCGAAGATACACGCCGACCCGTTGCCAATTTTCGTCCGATCGTGTATAATGGCAGGGTTACCAATCGGAAAGGACTCGGACATATATGATTCAAATTGAAAAAGACCGGTCGTTTTATAAAACGATCTGCAAAATTGCGATGCCGATCGCGCTGCAGAATTTCATCACCTTTGCTACCAGTATGATGGATACCATCATGCTCGGGCAGGCGGACGAGACCGGCACGCTGCTGTCGGCGTCGTCGCTCGCGAACCAACCCTTTTTTATCCTCTCGCTCGTCTGTTTCGGGCTCTCCGGCGCGGCGACGGTGCTCGCATCGCAATATTGGGGCAAGCGGGATGTCAAAACCATCCGGATTATCCTCGCGATCATTCTGAAGGTGGCGCTGGTGTTGTCGACGGCGATGGGATTGGCTGTCCTGCTCTTTCCAACGCAGGTGATGGGGTTGTATTCAAGCACTCCGGCGGTTATTGAGGCGGGCGCGGAGTATCTGCGGATCATCGGCTTCGCCTATTTCACCTTCGGTGTCAGCAACACGCTGGTCTGCGCGCTGCGCAGTGTCGAGATTGTCAAGATTTCGGTCGTGGTCAATTCGGTCTCCTTCCTCACCAATGTGTTCCTCAACTGGGTGCTGATCTTCGGCAATCTCGGAGCGCCCGCGATGGGAATCCGGGGGGCGGCGATCGCGACGCTGACCGCTCGGCTGCTGGAATTTGTCATCGCCTTCTTTTATCTGTTTGTCATCGACAAGCGGCTGCGTTTCCGCCCGCGCCATCTGCTGCGGTTTGACCGGTTGCTTGCCCGCGATATGCTGGTGCACGGCACCCCGGTCCTTATCAATGAGGTGATCTGGTCGCTTGGTGTCACGATCCAGGCTGCCATTCTCGGCCACATCACCTATTCGGCCGGTGACCCGGTCGCCGCCAACTCGATTGCCGGCATGGTTCAGCAGATGTCCACCGTCGTGATCTTCGGCCTTGCGAACGCGGCGGCGGTCGTCGTCGGCAAGTCGATCGGCGAGGGGGATCAGGCGAAGGCAATTCGACAGGCACACACGCTGAAATATCTGAGCTTTCTCATCGGCCTGCTGGCCTGCGGCGTGATCCTGCTGCTGCGGGATGTCGTGGTGGATTTCTACAGCTTTCCGGAGGCGACGAAGGAGCTGTCGCGCCGCCTGATGGAGGTCATTGCGGTGGTCACGATTTTTGTGTCGGGCTCCTCAATTTTCATTGTTGGCATCCTGCGCGGTGCGGGGGACACGCGCTTCTGCCTCTTGACCGAGCTGCTCAGCATGTGGTGCGTTGCGTTGCCACTTGCATTTCTGGCGTCGGCGATGCAGTGGCCGGTACCGCTGGTTCTGCTGCTGATGAAAATCGACGAGCCGGTGAAGGTGCTCGTCTGTCTGATCCGGATGCGCGGCCGGAGCTGGCTCAAAACACTGACCCGGGAATTTTCCTGACGGCTTCTGCCGCCGGATCATAAGGGGGAGACTCTGTGAAGATCGTCAATATCGGCATTGTCGCCCACGTCGATGCGGGCAAAACCACCCTTACTGAGCAGCTGCTCTATACAGCGGGCGAGCTGCGCCGGGCGGGTAGCGTGGACAGCGGCACCACCCAGACGGATGCACTGCAGGTGGAGCGAGAGCGCGGCATCTCGGTGCAGTCCTCCTCCGCGACGCTGACCTGGAACGGGGTGCAACTCAATTTGATTGATACCCCCGGCCATGTGGATTTTGCGGCTGAGGTGGAGCGCTCGCTCTCGATTCTCGATACGGCGGTGCTCATGATTTCGGCGGTTGAGGGGATCCAGGCACAGACCGAAATCCTCTATGAGGCATTGCGTCAGACACATACGAACGTCCTCTTCTTTATCAATAAGATCGATCGGGTCGGCAGCCGGGTGGACGAGGTGCTGGCGCAGATCCGGGAAAAGTTCACGCCGGATATCCTGCCGCTGACCGTTCGCCGGGACGAGGGGGAGAAGCCCTGCTACGTCGCGCTCCGCACCCTGGATCAGCCGGATTTCGCCGAGGAGACGGCGGAGCGGCTGGCCGAGCATGACGATGCATTGCTCGAGCGCTGGCTCGGCGGAGAGTCGCTTGGTGCGGATGAGCTCGCCGAACGGCTGCGCGGGCAGGTCGTGGCCGGTGCAGTGTCGCCGGTGCTGTTTGGCAGCGGTTTCTTCGGTGTCGGTGTCCGCGAGCTGCTGGATACGCTGACCGCCTATGGTGAACCGGTCAAGAACAATGAGAGCGACGCATTGTCCGGCGTGGTGTATAAAATTACGCACGACAAGACAATGGGACGCATCGCACATGTCCGCCTGTTCGGCGGCGAGCTGCACAATCGTGACAGCATCCTGCTCTCTTCTGCGGAGGAGCCACAGAAGGTGACCCAGATTCGGCGCTACACCGGTGCGCGTTTTGTCGATCTTGGTGAGGCGAGACGGGGGGATGTCGTCGCGCTCTGCGGACTGTCCAACGCGAAAATCGCCGACATCGTCGGTGAGGCCTCGGAGAAGCTCGGTGTCTTTCCACTGTCGGTGCCGCTTTTGCAGGTGCGGGTGATTCCGACGAGGCCCGAGGAACTCTACGCAGTAATCTCCGCGTTTGAGGAACTGTCGGCGGAAGACCCGCATCTCGGCATGGAGTACAATCAGGATGAGAAGGAGCTTACCATCCGGATCACCGGTACCATCCAGCTCGAGATTTTGCAGGTCATTGTCCGTCAGCGATACGGCCTCGAGGTGAGCTTTTCCGCCCCGACCGTTATCTATAAGGAGACGCCGACCCGCCCCGGCCGCGGCCACGATGCCTATACGATGCCGAAGCCATGCTGGGCGGTAATCACGCTGGATATTGAACCGCTCCCACGCGGAAGCGGGCTGCAATTCTCTTCGGTTGTGCCGCACAACCAGATTTTCTATAAGTATCAGACGCATATCGAGACCGAGCTGCCGCGCGCATTGCAGCAGGGAATCTATAACTGGGAGGTGGTGGATCTCAAGGTGACGCTGGTCGGCGGCGGCCACCATACGATCCATACTCATCCGCTCGATTTCTTTCTCGCGACGCCGTTGGCGGTTATCAACGGCCTGCAAAATACCGGTACGACCCTGCTGGAGCCGCTGCACACGATGCGGATTGCGGCCGACGAGGAGCTGGTCGGAAAGGTGATTGGCGATGTGATCGGTATGCGGGGTGAATACGATTCCCCAGTCATCGCCGACGGACGGTTCACGCTCGAGGCGAAGGTGCCGGTCTCGACTTCGCTCGACTATGCGGTGCGGCTGGCGTCACTCTCTTCGGGACGCGCGGTGCTGAGCACGCGGTTTGCGGGATATTCGCCCTGTCCGCTGGAACTCGGCGCGGTGGCGAAGCGGCGCGGCGTCGACCCGCGCGACCGCGACCGATGGATTCTCACCCATCGAAACGCTATGCGGCCGGGGGACTGAAAATGAAAACAGACGAGCCGAATCGTTGTTCCGACGATTCGGCTCGTTCATTTTGGATTGGCATTTGTCGAAAATAGAAGAAAGAAGATGAAAATTGCCACAAATCCTTGACAAACGGCGTTATATACTATAAATTTATACTCATGAGTTGTATATTTATTTCAAATTAGCGGAAAGGCGGCGCTTATGAGCATCGTATTGAAACAACTGTTGAGTATGACGCTGATCGGCACACTGCTCTATGCGTTCGGCCGCCTGTTCGGATGTGGCAAAACGACGCACGAGGCTCTTCGTTTTCGATATGCACTGGAAGGCCCCGCTCTGCTCTTTTATCTGATTCCCGTGGGCCTGCCGGTCAATATGCTGCTGCGGCTTTTCGGCAGCCCCTCGCTACCGGATGCCTTGCGGTTGCACTTTGGTAATGACGCCGGCTCTTCCGCCGCGTATCCGTTGTTGACAGTCTCGTTGCTGTCCCACTCTGTACTGTGCGGACTGCTGTTGATCTGGCTGGTGGGAGCGATTGTCTGTCTTGTTCGGCAGCGACAGGAGGTCGGAAAGCTTTCCCGTTTTCTACGGCTGCGAACAACGGATTGTCACAGCGAATTGCTTTTGGGGCTGTTTCGGGAGGAATGTGTGCGGTTGGGCCTTCGCCGCTGCCCGTCTCTTCGGGAAAGCACGCAGATATCCTCTCCATTTATCATGCTGCTGGGGGGACGGTTCTATGTATTGGTACCGGCTGAACACGATTTTTCAGAAGAGGAATGGCGGCTGATGATGCGACATGAGCTGATCCATTTTTGCCGCCGGGATTTGCTGATCCGTCGACTGATGTTGCTGGGTGATCTGCTGCACTGGTTCAATCCCCTCTGGCATCGGTATCGCCGGGACATGCTGCTGTGGGCGGAAATCGCCTGCGACGGCCGCCTGATCCGAGGACTCTCAAGCGAAGAACGGCGGCGATATGGCGAAGTTCTGTTGAAAACCGCTCAGCCGAATTGTCCGGCGGTGATCGCTGGGCTCTCTCGATCCGGCCGTCTGCTGCGGGAGCGGCTCCGGTATATTGCTGCGCCGGAAATCCTGCATATCCGGCGACCATGGCTGCTGCGGGGAATGTTGGTATTGGCTGCTTGTCTGGGATTAACAGCAGCCTGTCTGATGCAGGATCTGCCAATGCAGACGGCCGGTCTGTTGTTTCGTGAACAGCAGACCGTATCCATGGAAAGCGAGGAGACAGAGAGGGAGACTGCCCCGTTGCGATCGGCTATGGAGAGTCTCGCTTTCGTGCCGCCCGAACCCGATGTCACAGCCGGAACGGCTGTGACATCACAGTCGTCCCGACAGACGGACCGGCGGGAGACCGGTGCCGCCATCCCATCTGAGCGGCGAGAAAAAACGCCCCCTCGCTCTGATCCGTAACCGACAGCCCTCTGCGGATTTCCGCAGAGGGCTCAGCTTGGCGAAAAGGTCCGGCTAAAGCCGGCCATTTACGCCAAGCTGAACAAAAGTGGGGAA
>USLV01000072.1 GCA_900555705.1 uncultured Oscillospiraceae bacterium
TAGTTCGTCGGCAGCGTCAGATGTGTATAAGAGACAGCTTCCGAAGTGCACATGGCGGCCGCCCCAATTGGCATGCAGCGGCGGCTCGATATAACAGCGTTCACCGATCTCTGCGAACATCTCCCGCAACAGGGCCTCGCGCCTGTCCAGCTCCGACGGCCGCGTCGCATTGAAATCGCACAACCGATCAATACAGGGCAGCTGCTCCCGGAGAATCTCCTCCTCTCCGGAGAAATAGAGCCGTCCCTCCTTCATACGTTGCCGGTTTTCCTGCGCATCCATCCCGATTCCATCCTTTTTTCAATATTCTATGTTCCGTACAAAGTCAAGATACCGTGTCCCCTGAAACGTCAGGAGGCCACTATCTCCCTCAGCAAGCTGGCCATATTCCTGTCCCGATACCGGCAGCTCGATCCGATCGCCGCTCTCCACCTCAAAGGTCGCATAATACCAGGTGGTGCCGGTCGCGTGTTCGTGAACACCGGAGCGATGAAATGCCGTTCGTTTGGCCGTCACCACAGCCGGAACCGTCAAACGCGGCGCGCGGCTGTTCCGGAGGCTCTGCGCTATCGTTCGCCACAAAACGGCTATAAATACCGCCAGTACCAGTAGGAACACGACGGTGAACATCACTTCAAAGCCGCCGCCTAAAAGAAAGGAATCCATCCACTTCGCCCCCCCGCGTTTCTGTTTGATGCCAGTATAGCAGATCACGGCAGAAAAAGCATCCCCCGGAAGCAAGATTTACAAAATCTTTTCCGGATGATGCGGTCTATTGTTTCCATCCTACAGTTGGCCTCGCATTTCCGTTCGAAAAGGGACATTTTCATTGACGCTGACCGTGAAAAATGGTATACTAAACCATATTCTTGATAACAATAGGAGGAAATCTTCGTTGCAGAAAGTTGCCTTATTGACGGATTCCGCCTGCGATCTGTCACCGGAATTGCAGGAGGAGCATCATATTCACATTCTGAATTTTGCGATTACCATTGACGACCGTGTCTATACCGAGAGAGAGGACTTCACCTCACAGGAATACCACCAGCTTCTGCGGGAAATCAACACCCTGCCGATCACCTCGCACATCACCCCGTTCCGCTTTTTCGAGGAATATGACAAACTCGCGGCGGAGGGCTATACCGATGTGATCGTCGTCACTATCAATGCCGGCGCCTCCGCTACCAATGATGCTGCCCAGCTGGCGGCACGGCAGTATGCGGAAGAGCATGCCGACAGCGGCCTGCGTATCCACGTGGTCGACAGCCATGCCTATTCCATGGCCTACGGTCAGGCGCTCTGCGACGCCGACGACCTGCTGCGGGCGGGCAAAACAGCGGAGGAGGTTGTTGCTTTCCTCGAAAAGGCCTTTGCCTGTGCGGAAATCCTGCTCGTCCCTTACACGTTGAAATATGTTCGGCATTCCGGCCGCATTTCCGCGGCTGCCGCGCTCGCAGGCGACTTTCTCGGACTCCGTCCGCTGATTTCGCTGAACGACGGCGAATCCGTCGTCCGCTCCAAAGTGCGTGGCGATAGACAGGTATTGCCTGCAATGGTCAAGTACATGCAGGAGCATGCCGTCCCGAATTCTCCCTATATGGTCGGCACCACCGATATGGAAAACGCCGAACGGTTGGCGGCGCTCTGTGAGGAGGCACTCGGCTATCCGCCGCGCCGTTTCTTTTATCTTGGCTGTGCTGTTTCCACCAATACCGGCCCGGAAACCATCGCACTTATTTATAACGGTCAGCCGCGCCGCTGACAACGAAAGGAGAACAACCGGATGAGTATTGAAATTATCGTGGATAGCTGCTGTGATCTCTCCCCTGAACTGCGAGAACGGATTCATCCACAGGTGGCGCCACTCAAGGTGTTTGTCACCGGTGGTGGTGAATATACAGACGACGGCTCGGCGGATATCCCCACCCTGATCGCCGATATGGCTGCCTCGCGTAAGGGCTCGACCTCTGCGTGCCCCTCGGTTGAGGAGTACGCTGGCTTCATGCGGGCGAGCGACGCCTGCTTTGTTATCACCCTCTCATCCAAACTCAGCGGTTCTTACAATGCTGCCCGTGTGGCAATGAATATGGTGCTGGAAATCGAACCGGAAAAGCAGATCCATGTCTTCGATTCGGAAAGCGCTTCGGCGGGAGAGGCACTGCTCGCCCTTTTCCTGCAGGAAAAGATCGACGAGGGCCTCTCCTTTGATGAGATCATACCGCTGGCAGACGCACGAATCGCGAATATGAAAACGCTGTTTGTGCTTGAAGATCTCGGCAATTTCATTAAAAACGGACGGCTGAAAAAGGTTCCCGGCATGCTGGCCTCCATTCTCTCACTCTGTCCGATCATGTCAGACGATGGTCACGGTGATATCAAGCTGTTGCTCAAGGTGCGCGGTATGCAGAACTCGCTGAAAAAACTGGTGGATACTGTCGGCGAATTTACATCCGAGGCAGCGCCCAAATCTATCCGTATGGTGCTTGCCGCCTGTAACTGTTCTGAACGTGCGGAGGCACTGAAAAAGCTGTTTTTGGAAAAATGCCCGGCGATCGGCGAGATTTTCCAGGTTGCGACCGGTGCGCTTTCTTCGATGTATGCCAACGATGGTGGCATCATCGTCGCATTTTAAACTACATGTATTCGGGAGGTAAACTGTCATGAGCTATCGTATCACAACCGATTCCACCTGTGATCTGCCCCAATCCTTTTATACGGAACGGGATATCCCGTATGTCGGACTTCGCTTCCTGCTGGATGGGCAGGAATATCAGGAAGGCCCGGAGTTGACGCTTACACCGAAGGCATTTTATGACGAACTGCGGGCAGGTCATTCCTCCTCTACACAGCAGGTCAACGCATTCCAGTTCAAAGAGTTTGTCGAGCCCTTTCTGAAGGCCGGCGAGGACGTGCTGCATATCGCCTTTTCCAGCGGACTGAGCGGCACCTATGCCTCCTGTGTGCAGGGGGCGGAGGAGCTGCGGGAGCAGTATCCCGAGCGGAAGCTGATCGTCGTCGACAGCCTGGCCGCCTCCATGGGCGAAGGCCTTCTGGTTTATTATGCGGATGAGAACCGCCGGGCGGGCATGTCGATTGAGGATAATGAGAAATGGTTGCTTGACAATCGTCTGCATCTCTGTCACTGGTTCACGGTGGACGACCTGATGCATCTGCATCGCGGCGGCCGTGTCTCCAAGGCCTCGGCCATTATCGGCTCCATGGTCGGTATCAAACCGGTCCTGCACGTGGACAATGATGGACATCTGATCCTGATGAGCAAGTCCCGCGGCCGTCAGTCTTCGCTGCAGGCGCTGGTCAACAAGATGAAAGAAACAGCGATCGGCGATGTTTCGGAGCAGATGGTCTTCATCAGCCATGGAGACTGCCAGGCCGACGCGGAAAAGGTGGCGGATATCCTGCGACAGACGCTCGGCGTGCACAAATTCATGATCCATACCATCGGCGCCGTCATCGGTTCCCACTCCGGTCCGGGTACGGTTGCCCTCTTCTTTCTCGGCGACCATCGCTGAATGTTTGAACAAGATTGATCGAAAACAACGTATAGCAACAAACCCGCTGGAAGAAATATTTCTTCCAGCGGGTTTGTTGCTATCTACGTTTTCCAAAGGGACTCAGCCGATTTTCAGCTGCAAACGGAACTTGTCGGAGATCATAGCAATGAACTCACTGTTGGTCGGCTTGCCGCGTCCGTTGTGGATCGTATACCCGAAATAGGAGTTGAGAACATCCACATCTCCCCGATCCCACGCGACCTCGATGGCATGCCGAATCGCCCGTTCCACCCGTGAAGAGGTGGTATTGTGCTTTTTGGCAACCGCCGGGTAAAGCCGTTTGGTCACTGCATTGATAATCTCCTCGTCCTCAATCGACATCAAAATGGCATCCCGCAGATATTGATACCCCTTGATGTGTGCCGGCACTCCGATTTGGTGAATAATCTCCGTGACGCGCAGCTCCAAGCTGTTGATCGGTATGATCGGCATGGCAGGAGCCCGCCGAACCGACTCCGGACGCTTTTGCCCGCAAAGCGCCAGAATGCGCTCAGACATGCCTTGCGCGTCAAAGGGTTTGAGGAAATAGTAATCCGCTCCGGCCATCATGGCCTCCCGTTCAAAGTTGGGATTGTCAAAACCCGACATCACGATGAACAGCGGCATTTGCCCCAGATGCATGGACTTGACACTGCGAATAACCCCCACTGCGTCAATCTGTTGCAGCGAAAAGTCCATGATCACCACATCCGGACGGAGCGTAGAGATACGGTCAACCAGCTTCCGGCCGTCTTTCTCCACAATCTCCACATCCAATCCCTCGCTCCGCATCGTCGAAGCACAGGGCTGTCCAAAATGCTCGCTTCCATCCGTCAATACAACTTTGATAGTTTTTTCCATACCCGTATTCTCCTCTATTTCCGTTTGATATCTGCCAATCTGACACACAAATCGGATTTCTTTTTTGCCGGCAACAGTAGATTACCATATAATGGAAAATAATGCAAGAGTTTACAGCCAACTTTCTACCAGATAATGGAAAAAGTTTTTCGACAAATCCGGGAAAACTAGAGGAGAAACCAGAATTTGGACGAAAGATATCGAAGTGACGTCAGGCTGCCGGTTCGGATGATAACTTGTCGTTCAGCGCACCAGCCGTTTTCAGCATATTTTCGGCAAAAATCGCATATCCCTTTTCCGGGTTGTTGACAAAGACATGGGTAATAGCGCCAACCAGCTTGCCGTCCTGCAAAATTGGTGAACCACTCATTCCCTGTACAATGCCACCGGTGGCCGAAAGCAGCTCTTCGTCCGTGATGGTGACCACCATGTTGTGGGTGGGCGAGGCATCGTTATATCGTACCTGATCGATATGGATGTCATAGAGCTTCGGCTCCGTCCCGTCCACTGTACAGTAAACCTGGGCATATCCGCTTTTGACCTGCTGCTTCATGGCGACTTCCACAGCGCCTCCCTGAACCGGCGCCTGGCTCAGCTTGCCGTAGACACCAGTTTCTCCATTAATATGGAGATGTCCGAGCTCCCCATCCTCGAAACCGCCGCGCAGCTCGCCGGGATCGCCGCTCACGCCCTTGACAATTCCGTAAATACAGGCCGGCACAATTTCGCCGGAGGAAATCGGCAATGTCTCACCGGTGTCGACATCGCAAACCGGATGGCCCAGTCCGCCGTATATCCCGGTTGCCGGCACATAAAAGGTTAGAGTACCAATGCCTGCCGAGCTGTCCCGAACCCATATTCCTGCCTTATACCGATTTTCTGTAATAGATTTTACAGGGGTAAACCGGACATCAAAGGTGATATTATCCCGACGAATCCGGAAGGTCATGGTTTTGCCGCTTGCATTTTCAATCCGATCCGCCACCTGTTCTTTGGTGCTGACGTTCTCGCCGTCTATGCTCTCGATGACGTCTCCTAATTTGATACCGGCGCTTTTGGCCGGGTTATAGGCGCCGGTCGCCGTATCCACATCCGACGTTCCCACAACCAGCACGCCGTCTGTAAACATTTTAATGCCGAATGGTGTGCCGCAGGGAACTACCATCTGACTGTCGATGACCTTGACATCCACATCCTTGATGGGAAAAATACCGAATAATTTGAGCGATGCCGTATAGCTGCCTCCAGCCGTCATCACAGATGCCCGCGACGCAGCATCCATGCGCCGGCCGAGCCGTTCTGCCGAGATATTCAGCATACCCTCCAGCTTCAGCTCAGATCCTTCCACAACATGGAATTGTTCCGGCATGGAGGATGCAAAAAAGCCAAGCGCAATTTGCAGGCCCAGGCAAAGCGGCAACAGTGCAGCGCTCAATCGATGAAATACTTTTTTCATATGTCTGACCCTCTCTTCCAACTGCCGTCATTTTGCTGATACATTGAACGGCTCTATTACTTTTCCAATTTCGCAAAAAAGTATTTACCCAAAAATTATTTGCCGGTTTTACTTTTTGGCTGCTCTTCCAGTGTGTTCCCCTGTAAAACATAAAATAGGTATATAAATATAGCGGCCGGACTCTTGCATAAATTTATAATTTGTAATAATATAGAAAAAAAGAACCTTTGTATGCTGCCGGAGTTGGAAAAGGAGTGCTGTTTTTATGAAAATTGCCATTGTGGGCAGTCGTGGACTTGACTGCTCTCTCTTGCCGGAGCTTCTGCGTGCGCTGCCTCCACAAGTCACGGAAATTGTCAGCGGCGGTGCCGTCGGCGTCGACCATCTCGCCCGCACTCTTGCCTGTCAGATCGGAATCCCGCTGCGGGAATTCCTTCCGGACTATGAGACCTACGGCAAACGTGCCCCACTGCTCCGGAATCGGCAAATCATCGACTATGCCGACGAGGTGCTGGCGTTTTGGGATGGCCGTTCCCGCGGAACCGGCCACGTCATTGCTGAATGTATCCGCTGCGGAAAGCCTGTCCGCGTGTTTCCCGTCTTCTCCGAACACAACAGACTGTAATCCAGCCGGAAGTTCGTCACCACTCCACACTGCCCGTCATATAGTGGTAGCAAGGAGGTGATAATGATGTGCAATGATCGTTTCCTCTTTTTGATTGTTGTCGTGGCAGTTTTTTGCCTGATCGAAAAATGCGGCGGCGACTGCTGTGACGAGGGTGCGGATCGGGATCGCGATTGCCACAATGGCTGTAACAACGGCTGCGACCGTGTCAACCATAGTTGCAGCGCTGCTGCGGTGCGTGCCTCTATGAACCTGTCTCTTATACACATCTGACGCTG
>USLV01000073.1 GCA_900555705.1 uncultured Oscillospiraceae bacterium
CGGCGAGCTGCTGCGGTTTGCGTTTGTCTACCTGCGCTGCGGCGGCGATCCGGCGGAGGTAAGCTGGCCGGTGCTCGAGCAGCTTCCGGACGCGGTGCTCGCGATGCTCTATCCGACCTCGAACCCGGAGACGCCGCTGCTCGCGGTCAACTTCGGGGACAGCGGCACCCGGACGGATATCCGGCTGCTCGCGCAGTTCTGGCTGCTGACCGGCCGGGAGGATCCGCGGCTGGCCTATTGCTATCAGACGAAGGGCATGCGGGATGACAGAGCAGCGCGGGAGGCGTCGTATGAGGCGTTGGATTTCCTCTATCCGGACATCCTCCGCAAGCCGTCCGGCGTGACCCTGTCCGAGGAGGAAAAGGTGGTTTTCCCAAGCGGCTGCGCCGTCCTGCGGGATTCCTGGGAGCCGGACGCCGTGATGTGGGCGGTGCGCTGCGGCTATACCTGGAACCATGCGCACGAGGACGCGGGAAGCTTTCTGCTCTATGACCGCGGCGTCCCGCTGCTGATCGACAGCAGCAATTGCACCTACGACAACCCGATCTACAGCAGCTATTACCGCCGCGCCGCCGCGCACAGCCTTGTGCTGATGGACGGCGCGGGCCCGGCGGGAGACCCCGTCGAACGCGGCAGCACCTTCCCCGGCACCCTCTCGCATCTCACGCAGGGACGCCGCATGACCTGGCTGCTGGCGGACGCGACCGGACCGATGGCGCACATCGCCGAGCGGAATTTCCGCAGCTTTCTCTGGATCGGGCGGGATGTGCTCGTGGTCCTCGACGACATCCGCACCCACCGGCCGGTGCAGCTCGACTGGCTGCTGCACTATGCGGGCGAGGGAACGGCGCAGGACGGGGGTCTGGCGGTGCGAAACGGCCCGGCCTCGGCGCTGATCCGGCCGCTCTTCCCGGCAGGACAGACCCTCTCCTTCCGGGAGGGCTATCAGGAGCATCATCCGGAGCAGACGGTGCCCTATGCGGCATTCACGCCGCCGGAGCAGACCTGCGTGCAGCCCTTCCTGACCGTCATCCTGCTGGACGAGGCGCAGAAGGCGGTTACGGTTGCGCCGCTTTCCGGGAACGAGGCGATCGGCGTGCGGCTTCGCCGGGGGGACGAGGAATGGACGGTCTGGTATAACCTCCGGGCGGACGGCCGTCGGATGCACGTCAACAGCAACAATACCCTCGGCGACTGCGAGACCGATGCCTATCTGCTGGCTGAAGGGCCGGAGGAATGGCTGATTGCGGGCGGAAGCTATCTCCGCCGTGCGGGACGCTCGCTGCACGAGAGCTTTGACAAGCGGTTTATATTTGTGGACAAACAGGAGGAGAGACCATGACCTGTGCGCTGTTTCCGAAATGTTTTCAGGAGCTGTCGGCAGAAGAGCTGATGGAGGCCTGCGCGGCCGCCGGGATCGACACCCCCACCGTGATGGTACGGGACGGCTACTGGGTGACCGAGGCGGACGCCGGGACATCGCTTCCCGCCTTTCTCCGGACGGCGGAGGCCTACGGCATGCGGCCGGACTATGCCCAGACCGGGCTGAACATGGCGCGGCTCGAGGAGGACAACCGCCTGCTGCGCATCCTCGCAGAGAACGGCATCCGCCAGGTGCGGATGGGTATGCTCGACAAGGAGGTCGTGCCGGACTACCGCGAGCTGGACGACTGGTTCCGCCGGGCGGCGGCGCGCGCCGAAGCGGCCGGCCGCGCGAACGGCATCCGCTGCGTCATCCAGATCCACGGCAATCTCTATCCCCACAACGCGACGGCGGCGTGGCGGCTGGTGAAGGACCTCGACCCGCGGTATATCGGTATCAAGCTGGATCCCGGCAACAACCTGAACTTCGAGGGCTACGAGCGCTTCGACTATCAGATCCGGCTGCTGCGGGAGTATATCACCGCGCTCGGGGTCAAGGACGTGGCCATTGCGCGGCGGCCGGGCTGCGCGACCGGCGGAAAGGGCTGGAGCCGCCGCTTTGTCCCGATCACCGAGGGCATGGCGGACTATGACCTCATCCTGCGGGAGCTGCTGCGGGTCGGCTTCGACGGCCCGATGGTGCTGATGCCGTTTTATGAGGCGGAGAATCGGGAGTCGCTGCTGCGGATGATCGGCGAGGAGGCCGCCTTTCTGCGGGCGGCGGAGGCGCGGGTTCGGGAGGCGGCGATATGAAAAGAAGTGCACTGGTGACCGGCGGCGCGCGGGGCATCGGCCTCGCGGTGGTGAGGAAGCTTGCGGCGGAGGGCTGGCAGGTGGCGGCGATGGGCCGCGCGCCGGAGGCAGAGGCCGCGCCACGGCTCGCGGGAACGGACGCCTTCTATATTGCCGGGGACGTCGCGGACGCGGCCGCCAGAGAGCGGGCGATTGCGGCCTGTGTGGAGGCGTTCGGACGGCTGGATGCGCTCGTCAATGTCGCCGGGATCGCGCCCCGGCAGCGCCTCGACCTGCTCGAGATGACCGAGGAGAGCTTCGACGAGGTGATTGGCGTCAACCTCAAGGGGACGCTGTTTCTGAGCCAGCTCGCGGCGCGGCAGATGCTGCGCCAGCAGCCGACCGACGACCGGCGAGGTGTCATCGTCAACGTCGGTTCCCTCTCCTCCTATGCGAGCTCGGTCAACCGGGGAGAATACTGCATCTCCAAAGCGGGGGTCTCGATGGTGACCCGGCTGCTGGCCGACCGGCTGGCGGCGGAGGCAATCCCGGTGTTTGAGGTGCGTCCCGGCATTATTGCGACCGATATGACGGCAGGAGTGGCGGAGAAATATGACCGCCGGATCGCGGACGGGCTGCTGCCGATCGCGCGCTGGGGCCGTCCGGAGGACGTCGCCAATGCGGTGGCGGTGCTGTGCAGCGGCGCGCTGACCTATTGTACCGGCGAGGTGCTGAATGTCGACGGCGGGTTCCATATCCCGCGTCTGTAAAGGAGAGTGCTCATGGAAAGAGAAATCATCCGGCTCTGCGGTATCAGCGTGGAGCTGTTCACCCTGAATACCGTGATTGTGGGAAGCGGTGCCGCCGGGTATCAGGCGGCGGTGCAGCTTGAGGCGCTCGGCCAACGCGACATCGCGATTGTCACCGAGGGCATGTATGTCGGCGCGTCCCGCAACGCGGGTTCGGATAAACAGACTTATTACAAGCTGTCGTTCAGCGGCAGCGAGCTGGATTCGGTGCAGGAGATGGCGCGGGATCTGTTCTC
Source organism: uncultured Oscillospiraceae bacterium (assembly GCA_900555705.1). Taxonomy (GTDB): domain Bacteria; phylum Bacillota; class Clostridia; order Oscillospirales; family Acutalibacteraceae; genus UMGS1858. Next base: position 3,200 of record USLV01000073.1, read on the forward strand.
GGGCGGCTGTGTGGACGGCGATATCGCGCTTGCGGAGGCGGCCTCGTCCCCGACCTGCTTTTTCCATCTTTGCAGTCTCGGCGTACCCTTCCCGGTCAACCGCTACGGCGAATATGTCGGTTATCGCACGGATCACGACACCCGTGACCGTGCGACCTCGGCCGGGCCGCTGACCTCCAAGCTGATGACCGAGGCGCTGGAGCAGCGGGTGATGCGCCTCGGCGTCCCGATTCTCGACGGCTATCTGGTGACCGCCGTGCTGACCGACGGGGAGCGCGCTGCCGGGCTGCTCGCTTTTAACCGACAGGGAGTCGGGGAGGACGGGCGATATGCGCTCTTCCGCTGCCGGAACATTGTCTATGCGACCGGCGGCCCGGCCGGACTCTATGCCGACACGGTCTATCCGACGGGCCATGTCGGCGGCAACGGCCCCGCCTTCCGCGCGGGCGTTCGGGGGCGCAACCTGACCGAGTGGCAGTATGGGCTCGCGTCGACGGTGCCGCGCTGGAACGTGTCCGGCACCTATATGCAGGTGCTGCCCCGCATGCTCTCGGTCGATGAGGACGGAAACGAATATGAATTTCTTGAGGAATACTGCGGCGACACGGGCCGCGCCCTCTCACTGCTGTTCCAGAAGGGCTATGAATGGCCGTTCAACTGCGACAAAGCGCGGGACGGCTCGTCGCTGATCGATCTGCTGGTCTATCGCGAGACGGTGCTGCGTGGGCGGCGGGTCTATCTCGACTATCGCGAGAACCCCGGCCGCCGCGCCTCGCTCGACTTTTCGCGCCTCAGCGCCGAGGCGCGGGATTACCTCTCAGCGGCGGGCGCCTGCTTCGGCACCCCGATCGAGCGGCTGCTGCATATGAACACCCCTGCCGTCGAGCTCTACCGCGCGAAGGGGGTTGATCTCGCCTCCCGGCGGCTGCCGATCGCGCTCTGCGCCCAGCACAACAACGGCGGGCTTGCGCTCGACATGTGGTGGCAGAGCAACCTGCCGGGCTTCTATCCGGTCGGCGAGGCGGCGGGCACCCACGGCGTGCGCCGTCCCGGCGGCAGCGCCCTCAATGCCGGACAGGTGGGCGGTCTCCGCGCCGCGACGCATATCGCGGCCCACGGCGGTATCGCACCGATGGAGGATGCGGCTTTCCTCGCGCTTGCCGAGCCCGCGCTCGCCGAGCAGCTCACGCTGGTGCGGGACTGCCGCGACGGCGAGGACAACACCGGCAACTGGCTGCAATTGCTGCGAGCCGAGATGAGCGCGATCGGCGGCCCGATTCGCCGTCCGGATCGGATTCGCGAGGCCATTTCTGCGCGGCAGAAGCTGCTCGCGCATTTCACCGAAGAGGTGAAATACAACGGCGACGACGGCCTGCTCCGGCTCTATCGCCTCTGGGAGGCAACCGTGAGCCAGATTGTCTATTTGCAGGCGATGGCGGACTATGCGGCGGCGGGCGGAGGCTCGCGCGGTTCCGCGCTCTATACCGATGAGACCGGTGAGGCGCCGCCGGATATGCCGGATGATTTCCGCTTCCGGCTGGACAACGGCGAGCACGAGGGCGAGATCCAGGAGACGATCCTCGAGCCGGACGGCAGTTGTCGTTCGGAATGGCGTCCCGTCCGGCCGATTCCGGCGGGCGGCGGTGTGTTCGAGACGGTCTGGCGGGAGTTCCGCGAGAAAACATATCGTGACTGAAAAGAGGGGGAGACACGGGATGAAAAAGCCGAAGGGGCTGTTTGTGGCGGATGCCTGGCGGGTTATCTATGACGACCCGACGATCGAGGCGATCCGGGAACTGGTCGACATATACGACAAACCGTATAAAAGAGAGGAAATATTACAGAATCCGGCGATTCTTGCGGATTGCGAGATCATTTTCAGCGGCTGGGGTTGCCCGGTGATGGACGAGGCGTTCCTGCGCCATGCACCGAAGCTGAAGATGGTGTTCTATGGCGCGGGCAGCGTCAAATGCTTTGTGACCGACGCGATGTGGGAGCGGGGCATCCGCGTGTGCAGCGCGTGGGGCGCGAACGCGCTGCCGGTTGCGGAGTATACGCTCGCGAACATCCTGCTCGCCCTCAAGGGAGTGCCGCGCGTCACCCGCCGGTTCACGGCGTCGCGCGGAGCGCAACGGTATGATATCACGCCGGCGGGCGGCTTCGGCAGCACAGTCGGCATCGTCTCGACCGGCATGATCGGACGGCGGGTGATTGAGCTGCTGCGGCCGTTTTCCGTCCGGGTGGTCGCCTATGATCCCTTCCTGAGCGAAGCGGAGGCCGCGGCGCTCGGGGTGCGGAAGGTGTCGCTCGAGGAGCTGTTCGCGACCGCGGATGTCGTCTCGCTCCACACCCCGAATCTCGCGGAGACAAAGGGCATGATCACCGGCGAGCTGATCGCCTCGATGAAGCGCGGCGCGACTCTCATCAACAGTGCGCGCGGTGCGGTGATCGACGAGCCGCGCATGATCGAAGTGCTGCGTGAGCGCGAGGATCTGCAGGCGGTGCTGGATGTCACCGACCCGGAGCCGCCGCTGCCGGATTCGCCGCTCTGGGAGCTGCCGAATGTCTGGCTGACCCCCCACATTGCGGGTTCGATCGGCCCGGAATGCGCGCGGCACGGCGTCTATATGCTGGAGGAATGCCGCCGCTATCTCGCGGGGGAGCCGATGCAGTGGGAGCTGACACGGGAAAAGGTCAAACATATGGCGTGAGTGGATCAGATAGACGCACGCCGCAGAAGGTGCGATGGCCTCTCTGCGGCGTGCGTCGTCGTTTTTTGTGCGACGCCGTTGTCCGTTCGGGGGATTTCGCATTGAAATGCGCATCCGTTTATGGTATACTGAAGAAAACCTTCGGTTTTCTTACGAAGAATCCCTGCCGGGCCGGAGCGGCCCGCCTTTCCGGCCGGGGGCCGGAAACCGGTATTCTTCCGGTTCATGTCCATTCTGTAGTCTACTGAAGAATCCCTGCTGGGGGGAAATGGGAGATCATCTCTTTCGATCAATCGTCGCCGATGACGGCGCAAACTGTCTGTGATATGCGGAGAGGATTCATGAAAAAGCTGCTTTGTATCGGGTTGCTGCTCTGTCTGCTGGTGGGGGCGCTGTCGGCGCCGCTGACGGCCTCGGCCGCCTATGCCCTGCCCGACACGGTATCGCTCAGCGCGCGTTCGGCGATCCTTTTGAATCTCGGTGCGACGGCGGACAGGGATATCACCCTGTTCGAGCGGGAGGCGGATGTGAAGCGCTCGCCCGCCGCGATGATCCGGATGATGGTCGGTGCCTATGCCGTCCGGCAGATCCGCGACCGGGGACTGGACGCCGACACGCAGACCGGCACCTTCACCCTCGCCTGCAACAACGTCATCACCGGAACCGGGCTCTCGACTGCCAACATGAAGATCGGGGACACCTGGACGCTCAAGGATCTGCTGACTGTCTCGATGCTGGACACGGCGGCGGACGCCTGCGTCACCCTCGCGGTGACGATCTCCGGCAGCG
>USLV01000074.1 GCA_900555705.1 uncultured Oscillospiraceae bacterium
CGTCGGCAGCGTCAGATGTGTATAAGAGACAGGCAATGTCCACTGCACGCATAATGACGAGAACGATGACCTTATATGACCGTATGTCACCGGTGTAGAGCTTCTCCAAAAACGCCTCGTCGAAAAGCATCTGCATGGTTTCATCCTATTCTTCGTTTTGTTTCATTCATAAATGCTACTCTCCTATAGTCGGTCACGGATTGAGATCAAAAAAATCTTTTTTGATTCTGATTCTCTCTTGCTCCGAATCCGGCCCCTATGCTACAATGGGAGCATAAACTTCCAAGGAGGATATGCATATGAACAGCAAACTGCGCGAAGAAATCATTGCCAAAACACAGGAACTGATGGCCGCATCGACCTGCAGCAGCGAGACCAGAGAAGCGGCGCAGCGCTGGCTGGAAGCAGCCGGAACAGCGGCGGAAGCAGCGGAGACCAGGGCCTATATCAGAGAACTGGAAGCGGACATCATGCCGATTGATACCCTCATCGGCTTCGCCTCATCCGAAGCGGGTGCATCTTATTTCGGCGTCGATACCGCCGCCGGGATCGCCGCCCATGCCCGGGAGATCCAAGCGGCCGGGGCGCAGTACTGCGACTGCCCCGCCTGCACAGTTGTGGCCGCCATCCTGGATAAAAAAGATGTGCTGCTTGCCTGACGCAACAAATCATTGCTTGCCAAAACACGGCGTCTTCCCTATACTGGAACCGAAAGAGGAGTGGATGTGGATGGCAACAATCGGAAAGAGAATCAAAAAGCGGCGAGAGGAACGACAGCTCACACAGGAACAACTGGCGGAGCAGCTGCATGTCACGCGGCAGGCGGTCTCCAACTGGGAAAACGCCAAAACTCAGCCGGATATTGACACCCTGCTCCGGCTGGCAGAGGTGTTGGAACTCCCGGCCGAGGAGCTTTTATACGGAGAAAAGCGAGATGGCCCCGCCATCCCCGACAGTTCTCTCGACCACGCCAAAAAGGGCATTGGCTTCGGAGTAGCACTGGCCATGGTGATTTCCTATGTCAACTGGCATTCCATCGGCTGGGCCATTCTCCACGGTGCGATGAACTGGTTTTATGTGATCTATTTCGTGCTGAAATACGGCTGGTGACGACAGCAAAAGAGGGCATACCTTCCGGTATGCCCTCTTTTTACGCTTCAAATGATGACGTCTCCAGACGGATTTCCTCGCCGTCCGCAATCACTCGCAGGACGGCAAGCGTCGTTCCCTCCTGCTCCACAATCCGGGAGGCAATCGGATCTTCGACCTCGCGGCGGATCACCCGGCGCAGATCGCGCGCACCGCGCTTGCCGCCCATCGCCTTCCTTGCCAGCAGAGCGGCAGCCTCCGGCGTCCAATTGAACCGGATGCCACGCTCCAGCAGCGGCTCAGTCAGCTCGCCGAGCATCAACTCCGCAATCCGGCTGTACTCCTCTTCCCCCAGCGGACGGAAATAGACGACCTCGTCCACCCGACTGAGGAACTCCGGCCGCAGAAATTCAGATAGTGCCCGCACCGCCTTGTCGCGACCCGCCTGTGCATCGGTCTTGCCGAAGCCCATCAGCATATTCTGCACCTGACTACCGGCGTTGGAGGTCATCACAATGACCGTGTTCTCAAAATTGACGACCCGGCCATGTGCATCGGTGACACGGCCCTCGTCGAGAATTTGCAGCAGGATGTTCAACACATCCGGATGTGCCTTCTCGATCTCGTCGAACAGCAGCACGGAATACGGCTTTCTGCGCACCTTTTCGGTGAGCTGCCCCGCCTCGTCATAGCCAACATAACCGGGCGGCGAGCCGATGATCCGCGAGACCGCGTGTTTTTCCATGAATTCCGACATATCCAGCCGAATCAGCGTCTCCGGCGTGTCGAACAGCTCGGCCGCCAACACCTTGACCAGCTCGGTTTTGCCGACACCGGTTGAGCCGACAAAGATGAAGGATGCCGGACGGCGGCGGGGGCTGATCTGTACCCGGCTCCGCCGGATGGCAGCCGCCACCAGCGATACCGCCTCGTCCTGTCCGATGATCTTCTCGCGCAGCCGCTCCTCCAGCCCGGCGAGCTTCGACAGCTCGTTTTCCCGTACCTTCGAAGCGGGGATGCCGGTCCAAAGCTCGATGACCCGGGCAAGATGCTCCTCCGTCACCGGCGCTTCGGTAGCAGGCGTTTTGATCAGCTCGCTCTCCTGCTCCGCCTTGAGCAGCTCGGCCCTGGTGATGACGAGCTTTTCATAGTCAATGCTCTCCGCTGCCATCTGCTGCTCCTCGTCCTCGCGGAGCGACGCCATCTGCTTCATGAGCTGGGCGTAGCGGTCGGCGTCCTTGTTTTCCAGCGCTGCCGCTGCACAGGCCTCGTCCACCAGGTCAATCGCCTTATCCGGCAGGAAGCGGTCGGTGATATACCGCTCGGACAACGAGACCGCCCTGGCAATGACGGCATCCGTCAACCGGACGCCGTGGAACTGCTCATAATAGGACTTGATGCCGCTGAGCATGGCAACGGTATCCGCGACCGACGGCTCCTCCACCGTCACCGGCTGGAAGCGCCGCTCGAGCGCCGCATCCTTCTCGATATGCTTGCGATATTCCGTAAAGGTGGTCGCACCGATCACCTGAATCTCCCCGCGCGAGAGGGCGGGTTTCAGGATGTTGGCGGCGGACATGCTGCCCTCGGCATCTCCTGTACCGACAAGGTTGTGCACCTCATCGATGAAGAGAATGATATTGCCTTCGGCCTTCACCTCGTCAACCAGCCCTTTGATACGGCTCTCAAACTGGCCGCGGAACTGCGTCCCGGCCACCAGCGCCGTCAGATCCAGCAAATGGATTTCTCTGTCCAGCAGACGCGGCGGTACATCGCCCGCTGCTATACGCAACGCCAGTCCCTCCGCGATTGCGGTTTTGCCGACGCCTGGCTCGCCGATCAGACAGGGATTGTTCTTGCTGCGGCGGGACAGAATCTGCATCACGCGATAGATCTCACGTTCCCGTCCGATAATCCGGTCGATTTCACCCGCGCGGGCGCGGGCCGTGAGATCGGTACAATACTGGGAGAGATATTTGCGCTTTTTCTCCCGTTTTTTTCGTTCCTTTTCCACCGGTGCCTCTGTGCTTTTTTCAGCCGACGCCGACTTTCCATCCGGCGTCTGTCCATTCTGCTGAAGACCACCAAAGATGTTCTGCAAAAAAGGGAAGGTCGCCGCGCCGCCCGGGGCAAAGCCGTCCCCTTCTTCGCCATCGTTCATATTCATGAGCTCTCCGAGCTGCTGATCCATCAGCTCCATATCCTCGTCCGAGATCCCGAACCGCTCCATCAGGTCGTTAACCGGCTTGATTCCCAGTTCCTTGGCACAGACCAGGCACAGACCGTCGTTGACCGTCTTCTCCCCTTCCATCCGGGTGATGAACACGACCGCAGGCCGCTTTTTACAACGAGAACAAACCATGCATGTTACTCCTTTTTCTCCTTAGGCGGCAGTGTTTTATAGACGCCGATAAAGGTCTTCATATACCCGATGAACGCCACCAGCATCAGCACCGCGACCAGCGCAATCAAACCGATAAACAACGGCGCGGGCATATCCTCGATCAGCACAATCAGCGCCATCGCGCCATAGAACACAAAGGTCGACACCTTTCCGAACCATCGCGCCCCGCGCACCTCGTCGTTTCGCCGGAGCAGGAACAGCGCGCCGATCGCCTGTCCCAGTTCCTTGACGAGACAAATCACCACCAGCCCGATCAACGCCGGATAACGGGTGGCGAGACAAATCACCACCGTCACCTGCGTAATCTTATCCGCCACGGGATCGAGCAGCTTGCCGAGATCGGTGATCTGGTTGCAGCGACGGGCAATGATGCCGTCGAGCGAATCCGTCACGCCGGAGAGCACCAGCACACCAAACGCCCAATAGGGCTCGTCGTGCACATACAGTACCACAAAAACCGGCAGCAGCAACAACCGCAGCAGGGACAGCAGATTCGGGATGGTCCATTTGAATTCGATTTTCATCTTTAAAGACTCCAGTCCGTTACATTGAGCTTCCACACAAGATCACGCGCCGGACAGCACCGGGTTGTTCTCCGCCACAATCGAAAACAGATGCGACGAGTCGATATCTTCCGATGTCACAAAGGCGTCGGAGCCGGTACCGTATGCGGCAAGCTGCACCAGCGTCACCACAACGAGCACCAGCAGACAGCCCTCTACCGCGCCGATCACAGCGCCACCGAGGCCGTTCAACTGTCGGAGAACCGGCAGATGGAATACCCGGTTGATCATGGACGCGATCAGTCGCACCACAATCATCAACAGCAGAAAAACAAGGAAGAAGAAACCGGCTGTCAGCATCGTCTCAGCCACCGGCTCCACAAGATTCTCCATCAGAATATCGGCGACAGCTGTTTCACCATCCACCCGTTCTCCCAGCTTAGCCGCAATTTCAGCGGGCGAACCAAACCCATAAGCTTCGAGAAAATTCCGGATTGGCTTCGGCAATTCTTCGAGAACGGTACGAACCCCGGATTCCAACGCGGCCACATCCGTGCCGCGCACCTGTGCAGAAACTGTCTGCTGCAAATCCTCGCGAAAGAAGGTGTTAAACACCCCGGTAGCGATCATGGGACTCAGCATCGAGGAGAGCCAAACCGCCAACACACAGCCAATCAGCGTGATGATCGCGCGCACCAGCCCGCGCCGATAGCCCAGCCAGACCGAAAGGATCAAAATGAGTATGACCGCAATATCCAAAATATATGCCATCTGCTTCCGCACCCCTTTCATTGCCCTTCATCATATCACAAATTCGGTCGAAACACAACCGGTTGACGGGAATCTTAAGAAAACGGATGGATGCGCTGGAGAAGCTGATGCAGATCGGCTCCGTCCAGGACGGAGCGGGAAAGCACCGGTGCCTGACCTGCATACGGCGCAAGCCATTCGAGCAGCAGTCCAAACGCCGTCGCCAGCACCAGCCCGCTGAGCGCACCCGCCAGAACCGGCAGCACGCGGGCAGCACCGTGCGCTTTTTTCGGCGGCGGCAGGTTCATCTCAACCCGCCGGAACAGCAGCCGCAGCAGAAGAAACAGCAGCAGAACCAGCACCGCAAACGCGAGGCTCCGGGCAATTGTCCGGCTGTAATCCCCGGTCAGCGCCAGCAGCAATGCTACGCTGTCGGCACCCGCGCGTTCTAGGGTATCCAGAGAGGTTCCATAGCGATCGGCCATTCCCGACAGCGGATCGCGCATATCCTGCAGAAGCCGATCCGCCGGTAACCGGGCGGCGGTTTCCCGCCCGTTCTCACCATGTGGGATGGACACCATATCCGCGAGTTCATTCGCCGCCGCCCGCTCCACAGCAGGCGCCACCGCATACTCCGCGAGGGGGCGTGCGGCGGGCACGCTGAGAAAATAGGCGCCTGTGACAGCGCCAATCACCGCCAGCAGCGTCAGCAGAGAGGCGGAAACCGGCTGTCGGCGGCGCAGAATCGCCGGTACAACAATCAACAGCAGCAGGATGCCGTCCAATACAAATCCCATCGCGATCTCCTTTCGCGCAGCCGGGCAGGCCGGTCAGAATGCATACGTTTGCAGTGCCGTCAGCCCCAGCACCAGGGCCTCGTCCTTCAGCGTGGTTACCATCAGCCCGTCCCCCGGCACCTCGCGATTCGCCGCCAACGAGCCGTCCGCAACCTGATAAAGACGGGTCGCGGTCAGCAGATAAAATCCATCCTCCGCCTTCGCCAGATGTCGGAAATCCCCCTCAAATGCGGCGGTGCCGATCACAGTTCCACCGGCATCCGTCAACAGCAGCTCGCCGTCTTCATTTGCACCATAATGCCGCAACGCCAGTGCAATTCCCTTGTCGCCTACCGCATAGCCGAGCAACTCGCGATCCGCATAGGACACCGGTACACAGGCGGGATTCTCTGCATCCGCCGTGAACAGCCAGCAGGCGGTATCGCCGACCGCTGCCACCTGGCCGTTCGAAAGAAAGGAGACCGCACAGAGCAGGACGTCTGTCCCGCTGTGGGAGGCAACCGGCTCGGTCGCGCCGCTCTGGATGTCCAGCACCAGCAGCGTGGATTTCATCGCGCCTTTCTCAGTCGACAATCCAATCACAGCAGCCTGTTTCCCATCCCGCCGCAGCGCGACATCCGTCGCCATCAGCTCGGTGCTGTACCAGTGGAATATCTCCTTGCCGGTTTTGTCGAACACCACCATCTCGGAGAGATAGCTTTTGGTCGAGGCGGTCACCACCGCCACCAGCCCGTCGGGACTGACCGCCACCGATCGGATATCGTTGGCAACCGTGCCGCTGAACACCGTCTCCTTGCGGGTCTCGAGCTGGAAGCGTGTGCCGCCGAGCTCCGCCATCAGCAGATAATCCCCCGCTGTTCGCAGCATCGGGCGGGCATAGGTGTGACTGCGGCGCATGAGCTCCGCGCCATTGGCATCCATCAGCAAAAGCGAGGTATCTGTCAGGACGCCGACACCGGATTTCACCGGCGACAGCGCCACCACCGTGTTGCCGCTGATCGAAACGGGAAAGCCGCTGCCGCCGGTGCCGCCGGTGATTTTCTGATCGATCCAGTCAAAAAGCTCGGCAGGCGCAAGGGAATCCCAGTTTTTCCAGACCAGCACCCCCATCACCACCAGGGCGGAAACCAGCAGCAGACGGGAGATCAGCAGCC
>USLV01000075.1 GCA_900555705.1 uncultured Oscillospiraceae bacterium
ACGAGATGTAGAGAGGTCTCGTGGGCTCGGAGATGTGTATAAGAGACAGGCGGTGGGATTGTTTTTCAGAAAGTTCTTGGCAAATACCGACAGGCGTGCAAACTGGAGCTCATATTCTGTTCGAAGCGCATCCCGGTGGGCACGCAGAGCGGCAATGTGTTCGTTTGTCTCTGCGTGCTCGGCGAGAGATTCCTTCAAGCCGGACAGCTCCTCCCGCAGCCGGGTCAGACGATCGAACAGACGCTGCATATCCAGCGCTGTGCGAACGGCGTAGAACAGATCCACGACGAGAAACAGCGCGATAGCGGTGTCCGTCACGATCAGGCCGCTGTGGTTGACCGAAAGTACCAGTTGCTCCACCGGCCTGTGCAGGACATAGGTCAGCAGCAGGGAGAGTACACCCCAGAACAGGGACGACGTCAGACAGATACGGCCGTGCAGATGCAGGCGCTTGTGGCTGTAATCCCAATACTTGGTCTTAAACAACGTCTCCATCAGCCAACCGGTGACGTATTCCAGGACGGTAGCGCCAAGCATACCGCAAAGAAAAACAAGCGCCGGCTGTTCCGCAACCGGCAGCGAAAGCCAGAGAATGATGACCGCGCCAAATCCATAAATCGGCAGAAACGGTCCGCGCAGGAAGCCGCGGTTGACGGGGCGGCGGGTGTTTATCGAGACAATAGTCGACTCGATACACCAGCCCGCAAAACAGTAGATATCAAAAAAGAGCACCCATTGCCAAAAAGTATAATGAAACATCCTTAATCGCCCATTCTCTTTTTCACAATACTATAACATATTCCTTTTTGGAAAGCAAATATGCGCGTTCGGTCGAAAAAGGACGGGCAAGGCTGGAAACGGTCTTTATTGTTGCGTTTCTTTCTGCCATATTGTATACTGTTGCCATGATGAATTGGAGCATATGGAAAAACGACATCCGTGTGTTGGAGGTGTCCATATATACCTGTGACGCCGGGTGGAATTGGCATACCGACCGGGCGTGGACCGGCTTTCATCTGTGGGTGGTGATAGCGGGTACTGCGTATGTTCGGAAGGTAGAGGGGCAAGCCTATACACTCCGTGCCGGCGACTTTTTTATGTTTGACTTGTCGCAGGAATATTTTTGTACCCAATGTCCGACCCGTCCTCTGGTGGTATATGACGTATTTTTTCATGTGGAACAGGCTGAAGCGTTTCAGAAGTGCGTGATTTCCCCTTATAATGCGGTTGGCCGTCTGAGCATGAATGTCGGTCTGCTGGACGAATTGCGGAAAAGCTGGATGCGGCACGACTATGAGGAGGAAAAGATCTGGCTGGCTCCTCTGTTTTCTCAATTTTTTGCAGAGCGGCAAACCGAAGAAAACCATGTATGGCTTGAGGAAATTTGTATGGATATGGTATCTCATCCTGAGAAGCCCTGGCGGCTGGAGGAGCTTTGCAGGCGTGCGGGCTATTCCCCAAACCATTTTATTCGATTATTTAAGGAATATAAAGGGATGACGCCGTATGCCTACCATATCAATGCGAAAATTGATCGGGCAAAACAAATGATCCTGTATTCCCGGCTCAATTTCAGTCAGATTGCGGAGGTACTTGGCTATGCGGACAGTCGGTATTTTTCGCGGCAGTTCCGGGAAAGGACAGGTATGACCCCCAGTCAATACCGGGTATCCCGTCCCTCCGAGCCTGAAAACAGATAAAAAATACAGCCGGAGGGAACGATTCCGCATGTTCCCTCCGGCTGCTGTTTTCTTCCGAATGGTGCTTTGGTATTACCGTCAATCGTTGTCCGTCAGGAGTGCGCGAATTTTCTGCTGTGTCAAGGCGGTCGGCCATACAGAAGCTGTTTGGATCAGGCCTCTGAATTCCCGCCCGATTCGCATGTCACCGGAGAAGGCTGAAAAACGCCCCACAGCCGGCTTTTCGGCGCGTATTTCCCCATCAATATACAACGTCATAGTGTGGCCGTCATATACCGCAGCGACCTGCGACCAGTCACCGAGGCTGGAAAAGTCCGCCTGAAGCTCTCCGACGCCGGAAAGTGTGAATACCAGCTGCCCGTTGATCAGTTGCAGCGCATATCCGCGAAATCCCCTCATCCCGTATTCCAGCAAAACGCCCTGCGGCTCATATGCCCGCATGTGGATGGCGATCGTGAGTTCAAAAGCGGGACTGAACGAGGGATGGTGAGGGACGATGATCATGTTTTGATGAAAATCCGCCGCCCTGTGCGTTCCATCCAGACGAAAATCGGGATGGGTCAGCCATCTGGCGTTATGTCCCTGAGAATCGAAAAGCGCGCCGTCCATTTGCAAATGCAACAATGGTTCCGCCGGACGACTGTCCGGACAAATTTCGACCGTATCCGTCCCCTGATACAGGATGCCGTCGGCTCCTGTTACATCCAAACGATAGTAAACGCAACTGCCGTCGGGAACAGTGTCGACCCATCCGGGTTGTTGATATCCGTCACCGGAAATTTCCACTACACCGTCGGAAACCGGCAGGAAAGGCCCCTGCGGCTGATATGCCTTGAAAATATGATAGGCCCGAACGCCATAGTCTGTATGCTCCCAGTACAAATAGATCTTGTTCTCCCAGCGGGTATCGACCTCAAGAACGGGTACGGTGAGCGGAGGATAGACAAATGGAGCAACCAGAATATCGACCATCTCATCCTGTAGCTCCCTTTCCCCATGTGCCACCGGTATGACGGTATATGTGTAAGCCGTATTCTCCAGGCAGGAGAGATCCTCATAGAAGCAGAGGGGAGAGGTTGCCAGAAGACAGGAATCTGCCGGGTGGTCGGATTCTGAGCGGAAAATCCGATATTTTACAACCGTCTGCTTCGAAGGGACAGACCAGTTCAGGAGCAATGACGCATGGTTTGTCACGGTATAGTGTCCCTCCGGTCCGATGGCTGTATAACGCGCCAGCATGGTTCGTTCCGGCGCCCCTGTGGGCCATACGGCGATCGTATGGTCGTCCGAAACAAGCCGCGCGTAATACTCCATCAATCCGTCCATTTGACAGGGCGGCAGGTTCACGCGATATACCGTACTGGTGACACGGGTCATCGATTGTATGGAAAAGTGAGATTCGCCGGCTGGCCTATACAGCAATTCAACGCGGCCATGAAGGAGATCTTCCGGTTTTGAGCAGCGAATGATCACCTGCAATTCGGTGGAATTTGTGACAAAAGTATTCCGAAAGGTTGATTGGAGCGCGACGGAAACCGGCTCTTTTTTGCGCCCGACTTGCCCGCGCTCACGATTGCCGTCCACTCCGGCCCTCGCCAACACCCGCTGCGCCCGGTTCAGTTTTTGACAGTAATCTGCATATGCTTTCGCATTGATGGTGGCAAGAACGCCAAGTTCCCCGCGATTGGATACGGTTTTGGCAAAGCTCTGCATGGCTTCGTCCAGTCCGCAAGTGTTCAGCCTTTGACAGGCATCGGCGCCCCATAAACGGGCCTCTTCCTCCCGCCCCTCGTCCAGGGCCAGCTCCGCATTCAGCAGGCTTTGCAGAGCTGGGCCCGGCTGCCCTTCGTCGTTTAGCTGCGCTGCCGCCTGCTCATATTGCAGCACCCATTGTATATTCCAGTAGAGATAGGACAGATTGTCAAAGGCGCTGTGTCGCTGCTCCTGCCGGGCGCGTTCCATGAGCGCTTTGACCTCGTTACCCAGCGCTGTCAATTTTGGCAGGTTTTGGGGTGTTTTTGTCTGTACCCAGCGAAAATGTCCGCATTCACACTGGCCGGGCTCGCCGGCCCAGCGATAGCCCAGATTGTGCAGCCGGATATGAATCCGGGCCATATCCGGACCGTATTCGGCACCATACAGGCCACAGGCATATTGCCGGTAGAATCCGTCGAAGGAAAGAGTGGGATCCCATGCAAAGCGTGCCGTGTAGGAGGCGATTTCCTCTATGCCGCGGGTACGCCAGTGAATGCCCAGGACGCCCCGGCAATTTTTTTGCAGAGCATCTGTCAGCAGATGGGTATATTGCGCGGTATATGGCTGCGGACACCATTGGTCTCCATCGTTTTCAAACCATGGAATGACCCAGACATCCCGGCCGGCCACTTTACCATAATGATCGCTGATGGATACATCCGCCAATGGATTGAGGTTGTCCAGCGCGGAAAAAACGATGTCTTTGGGCAGTGTCTTGTCGAGACCTTCCAAAAGGTCGGTAAAATGCAGCCATTTGTCACCGCCCCAGCCGGAGAGAACCAGTTTTGTGCCGGGTGAAATATTTTGCAGCAGGGTATGGGCATAGCGACCGTACAGTGTCATGCGCACCCCCTCGTTGATCTGTTTGGGATCCGCCAGATAGTCAAATGCTCCTTCGAATGCGCGGGAAGCAGCGGAAAAAGAGGAGCGACCGGGCTGCAGAGGAAACCCGGTTCCGTGATAATGCATTTCCTGTATTGTATGGCCACACCAGCATTCCGGTTGCCAAAGCCACACATAATCCAGCATGGGGTATGTGGTCAGCAGATGCGTCAGTCGCTTCTCGAAGCGTGTCTGTTCATCGGGAAAGGTCATATCTCCGCTGACTTCAAAGCCGAGGCACACCTTCAGTCCTCTGGATTTGGCATATTGGAGGGCGTCCCGCAGCAACTGCTGCTGCAACCGGATGCGCTCATCCCGTCCTGCATCCGCCAGGGCGGCGTCGGCGCCAAAAGCGGGAGCGTCAAAAAAAGCTCCTGTTCCAAAACCGAAATCCCTGGTTTCAAGAGGAGTGGTTCCCCAGGTGGAAACGGCGGTTGTCGACAGCGGTTCCCCCATCTTATAGGTGTTCTGCTCCCAATAAGCGGCAAAGGGTTCGTTATCATACACATGAAAACCGACAAAATTGTTTTTCAGCTTTACCATGTTGTCAAAGAAGGTTTGATAGTCCGACAGATTCCATGCAGTCGGACTGTTGAAAAAGTTATACCACGGAAGGGAACCACGAATGGAAAACACGGGCCTTTTGACAATCGCTTTTTGGGGAAATGCCGGTTCCTCCGTGTGATGGACAGTATCTCCACCCAGATGAAATGCGACACCAAGATTTTCCAGAAGCTCATATGCTCCGTAAAGCACGGCCTGCGGGGAGCCGCCGACAATCAAAATTTGACGGCCGGTATGCGTGTCGACAGGCAGAATGGCAAAGCCCTCCTGTCCGAGATTCTCCCGGTATCCTTCCAGAAGAGTGCGCAGCGCGGGATCCGCAAGGGCGGGATGACGCATAACCCCGCCGAGCACAATGGTCACCGTATCTGAGGAGTCCAGGGGACAGGCATGCCGGATTTCCGGCATGCGGCGGCTCATTTCATAGAGATACCGCTGCAGCTCCAGCGCAGCCTGCCTTTCAGGGAGTTCTGCATACGGGCTTGTTATAATGAAAATGGAGGATCGCATGCTGTTCTTCCTTTCCGCAGGAGTGGCTGCTGAGATCGCTGCAGCCAGTCGCTGACTTACAAAGTATTCTGTGTCTTTATTGTATCGACTGCAAAGGCAGGACACCACTCATAAATCAACCAATTGGTGCAGAATATCACTATTTTGTCGTGGACTTTCTGAAACCAACCTGATATACTGAAAATCAGTCTTTCATCGATAGAGAGCCGATATTGGCAGGCACAGCAGACAAGCAGCACAGGGAAAGGGGCGAGGGTGCGACGATGAATTGGGAGACACCTGTGTCGGCGCTGAAGGGTGTCGGCGAGCGCCGTGCGGCGCTGTTCACGAAGCTGGGGGTTGTGTCGCTCCGGGACTTGACGCGGCAGTTCCCGCGTGCTTATGAGGACTGGTCCCGGATCCTGCCGATCGGACAGGCTTCCGCCGGAGAACCCTGCTGTGTGCGGGCGACGGCGGTGAATGTCCCGACCGAGCACCGTGTCCGCAAGGGTATGACGCTCTATCGGTTTGTCGTCAGCGACGGCGTGAACCGGATGCAGGTGACGCTGTTCAATAACCGCTATGCCGCCGCCAAGATCCGCCGAGGGGAGGAGTATCTCCTGTTCGGTGTGGTAACTGAAAATTTTCGCCGGTTTGAGATGGCCTCGCCGATGATCGAACCGGCGGCGGGCGGCGGACGAATCCGGCCGATCTATCGCCAGACCGAGGGGCTGACCTCCCGGATTATAGAAAACACCGTCGCGGCCGCCCTGCAGGCGCTCGATCCGCTGCTGGAGGAGGATCCGATTCCCTTTGAGCTGCGGCAGCGGCTGGCGCTCTGTACGCGCCGCTTTGCGCTGGAGAATATTCACTTCCCGACCGGCGCGGAGGCGCTCGAGATGGCGCGCCGACGTCTTGTTTTCGAAGAGCTGTTGCTGCTCCAACTCGGGTTGCTGCGCCTGAAGGGGCGGGTGCGGCGCGTGACCGGGGCACGGATGCAGACAGATTATACCGAAGAATTTATGACACTGCTGCCGTTTGCGCCGACCGGCGCTCAGCGCCGCGCCATCGCCGACTGCGTGGCCGACATGCAGGGCGGCTATCCGATGAGCCGACTGGTGCAGGGGGATGTCGGCAGCGGCAAAACCGCTGTCGCCGCCGGTGTCGCCTATACGGCGATCCGCAACGGCTGGCAGGCGGCGATGATGGCGCCGACGGAAATCCTTGCAAAACAGCACGCCGAAACTCTGGAAAGCTTTTTTAAAGGCAGCGGAATAAATGTGGCGCTGCTTACGGGAAGTATG
>USLV01000076.1 GCA_900555705.1 uncultured Oscillospiraceae bacterium
GGCGGCTTCCCGGTTCGCGTCAAGACGGTCAACAAGCGCCGCCTGATTGCCTATGGCCACGGAGACGGCGGCGGCGGACCGCAGTTCGAAATGATTGAAACCGCGCGGCGGCTCGCGGACGTGGATGGCTGCCCGAAGACCAAGACCATGTCGGTCAGCGAGTTCATGCGGGAGCTTGAAGAGAATGCGCATGAGGCGCCGATCTATGCGAAGGAGCTCTATCTCGAGCTGCATCGCGGCACCCTGACCAACCAGCACGAGATCAAGCGCAACAACCGCAAGGCGGAGGTCGGTATTCATGATCTCGAGTTCCTGACGGTGGCTGAGGCGGTACAGAAGGGCGAGGCGGCCGACGAGACGCCGATTCGCCCGCTGCTCAACCATGTACTGGTCAACCAGTTCCACGATATCCTGCCCGGTACCTGCATTCCCGAGGCGCACGAGATGTGCAAGCAGCAGATGCGGGACACGCTGGCGAAGCTTGACGAGCGGATCCATGCGACTCTCTCGACCGACGGCGCGGCGGATACGCTGACGCTGGCCAATCCCCTCTCCTTCGAGCGGAAAGATGTCGTCTATCTCGCGCTGCCCGCGGGCAAGCGCGTCGCGGGCGGCTATGCCCAGCAGCGGATCACGGATCTCGACGGCCAGGCGCTGACCGCGGTCGCGGGGCTTGCGCAGCGTCCGTTCGCGGCGATGACGCTTGTGCTCGAGGCGGGCGAGCCGACCGGGGCGTCACCGTTTGCCTATGACGGCAAAACGCTGACCACCCCCTTCGCTGTCCTGACCTTTTCGGAAAACGGCGGCATCGATTCCTTTGTCGATCGCCGCTGCGATCGTGAGCTGCGTGGCGAGGGCTATCCGCTCAACACCTTCCTGTTCACTGAGGATGTCTCGCTCGGCTGGGACAACTGGGACATCGACGCGGATATTCAGCTGAAATTCCGGGACTGCGCGACGCTGCTGTCCCGCGAGGTTGTCTCCGACGGCCCGGTGGAGCTGCGTCTGCGCAGCCGCTACCGCATCAGCGACAAGACCGAGCTCGAGCAGGACATGATTGTCTATGCGGACAGCCCGCTTGTGAAGTTCGACACGGTGATGCACTGGAACGACGATCACCGCTTCCTGAAAACCGCGTTCGATACCAACCTGTTTGCGGACACGGCGCGGTTCGAGATGCAGTTCGGCCACATCAAGCGCTCGACCACCCGCTCGACCGATGAGGAGCTCGCAAAGTTCGAGGTTGTCAACCACAAATACACCGATCTGTCCGAGAGCCGTTATGGCGCGGCGATCCTGAACGATTGCAAATACGGCATTTCGGTGCTGGACGGCCAGATGCGTCTGTCGCTGCACAAGGGCGGTGTCCGTCCGGACTACACCGGCGACCACGGCGACCATCGCTGTGTCTATGCATTCCTGCCGCATGACGGCGGCTTCTCGGCGGAGGCGGTTGTGCAGCCGGCCTATGCGCTGAACGACCCGTCGATCGTGCTGGAGGGCGGCTGTGCGTTCGAGCCGCTGCTGACGGTTGACGCGGACAACATCGTCGTCGAGACGATCAAGCCCTGCGAGGATGGCGGCCGCGCCTTTATTGCCCGACTCTACGACGCGGAGGGCACGACGACCCGCGCGACGCTGCGGTTTGCCCGGCAGCCGAAGGCGGTGACGGTGACGAACATGCTCGAGGAGGACGAGGAGGCGCTCGGCAGCGCCGAGAGCTATGCGCTCACCTTCCGGCCCTTCCAGATCCGCACCATCAAGGTGGAATACTGAGAAAAAACAGAGCAGCCCGGGGACAGACATGTGTTTGTCCCCGGGCTGCCGGTATATTTGCGCGTGACGGAAGATCAATCGGCAAGCAGTTCGGTCATCAGCGTCGCGCCGAGACGGAAGCCGCAGCAGAACGAGGATTCCAGCTCCATGCTGACGACGCTGGTGTGCAGCTCTTCGATTTCCATCCATTCGCGCAGCTCGTCTTCGCTGAGACGGTTGCGCCAGGCCTCCTGTTTGTTGGACAGTCGGTGGCAGGTAGGGCTATATGCGGGGTCGCGGGGACGGGTATACTCCATCGGATGGAGCTGATCGCGGTAGATCATTTTGATCAGTTTACGCATGGGTGTTCCTCCTTTTGGTGTTGTCACTTTGGCGCCTCTTATTATAGTGTGTTGCCACTTTGTTGTCAATAGCTTTTCAAAATTCTACTTTGATGCTATTGTGGTGTCATATAGACAACAAAGGAGATGTTCATATGCCGTCGAAGCTGCCGCACTACGCCCTGCGTATTCCATCTGAAATTATGGATAAGTTGAAATACATTGCCGATCGCTCCGGCCGCTCCGCCAACAAAGAGATTGAGCAGCTGATTATTCGGCACATCGAGACCTGGGAGGCGGCCCACGGTCCGATTCTGTTTGACGACGATTTTGTTCCCCGTTCCCGGTCATAAGAAGGTATGTAGGAATGCCGCCTGCGCGAAAGCGCTGCACACCACCGGTTTGGATATCATCGGGAAATCGATCGAATCTATGAATCATTGCTGCGGGAATAATCAAAGCAGAGAATAGACCAGGGGACAGGCATTTGCCTGTCCCCTGGTCTCATATCCGTCAAAACCTCTCGCAATAGATAACAAAAACGCTTGTCTGATATTTGCTTACGTGTTGACATGTGATATGCAATACTTACCAGTTGAAAAACCGATACACAAGGGTGGTGCTTCTGGAGGAGGTAAAAACGCTTCGGCGTTTTGCTGGGGGGGGGATATTCCTTCGCCGTGGTGCCGATGAGGAAGCAGCTTGTCCAATATATAATCCGTGTGTTGTGCATGCTCGCTGTGTCTGCCGCATTCTGCTTTCGGGCAAAATAAAAGATCGTTAACCTGTACCAGAGGTTAACGATCCGCACAGACCACCGCACTTGATCAAGCAGCGTTCTTGTGTCTTTATTTTATCATGGAATAAAACCGTTGTCAAGAATAGCGCGCCGGGAGCAACAGGGACAGGCATTTGCCGGTTCCTGTTGCTTTCCTCTATAGCCCCCACAGCGAAAATCGCTCGATCAGATTCGTCAGCATCAACTTTTCGCTGAGCAGCTGCTGAAAGGTGACGCTCTTCGTTTTTCCCTCTGCCCGCAGCCGCTCGAGCCGTGTGATTGCCGCCTCGCGCTCGGCGAGCAGCGCCTGCTGCATCTCCTCATAGGCCGCGAGCTTTGCCGTCGCCTCCTCGACCCCGCCGACCAGCCGCCAGCCGTCCGCGCCCTTCTTCGTCAGTCTCTCCATGTCGCCGCTCCCTTCGGTTTTTCTTTATCTTACCACAAAGCGCCGGAAAGGGCCATGCCCGGCATATTTCTTCCGCTTCCCGGACAAACTACAGTCAAATCCAAACAGAAAAGGAGCGATTTGACAATGGAATTCAAGGGAAGCCGCACCGAAGCGAATCTGATGGCCGCTTTCGCGGGCGAAAGCCAGGCACGCAACAAGTACACCTACTATGCCGCGCAGGCGAAGAAGGACGGGTATATCCAGATTGGCCAGATTTTCGAGGAGACCGCCAATAATGAGAAGGAGCATGCGGAAATCTGGTTCAAAAAACTGCACGGCGGCGAGATCGCGGGCACGCCGGACAACCTCGCGGACGCCGCCGCCGGCGAGCACTATGAGTGGGAGGAAATGTATGCCGAATTCGCGAAAACCGCGAAGGAGGAGGGCTTTAACGACATCGCCGCACTGTTTGAGCTGGTCGCCAAAATCGAGAGCGCACACGAAAAGCGCTATTTAAAGCTGCTGGAAAACGTGAAGGACGGCAAGGTGTTCCACCGCGAGCCGCAGACGATTTGGGTCTGTCTCAACTGCGGCCATGTCCACACCGGCGCTGAGCCGCCCGCTGTCTGCCCGGTCTGTAAAAAGCCGCAGGCGTTTTTCCAAATGCATGTCGCCGACTATTGACGGGGAGGGAGACGCTTTGAAAGAGAAGAAAAAGGCCGTCCGTGCCCGCGCAGCTGCGGGAAACAACGCCGTCAACGCGACTGAGATGGTGCGGGATGACAGCCGTACCTTTCAGCAGCAGGGCCGGGGGGATATCCTCTCGGATGTGCTCGGGAGCTACACCGGCTCGCCGGAAAGCGGCGAGGTGCCGGAGCAGGACGCGGACGACCTCTGAGGTTGTGGACAGGCCGCTGCCGGGCAGATTCCGGTTGCTTTTTTCGCCGTGAGAGTATATACTGAATATTGATACTTTTTTGTTCGCGCCGGACGGCGCGACATCCCAACCGAAAGGTCTGGTTTTGATGGCGACGAAAAAAACGAATTCCGATGGCGTGAAAAACCGGCAGACGGCCGCCGATTCCCTTTCGGCCGAGCTGACCGCCAAGCTGCTGCACAACTTTTCCGTGCAGCCGGAGGCAGCCACCGACGAACATTTCTATAACGCGCTGGTACTGGTGCTGCGGGATCGCATGCGGACGGCAAGAGTGGATTACCTTCACCGCGCACACCAGCAGCAGGCCAAGCAGGTCTACTATCTCTGCATGGAGTTCCTGATGGGCCGTTCGCTGAAGAACACCCTCTACAACCTGAATCTGACCGAGGCGGCGGAGGCCGCGCTCGCGTCCTTCGGCGTCCGGCTCGACGCGCTCTATGAGCTCGAGCCGGACGCAGGGCTCGGCAACGGGGGGCTCGGACGGCTGGCCGCCTGCTTCCTCGATGGACTCGCGACCCAGTCGATGCCCGCCATCGGCTATTCGCTGCTCTATGAATACGGTATCTTCCGCCAGAAGCTGGTCGACGGCTGGCAGACCGAGCTGCCGGATTTCTGGCTACCGGGCGGCGAAAGCTGGCTGCTGCCCCGGCCGGAGCTCGCGAAGCGGGTGCTGTTCGACGGGCAGGTGCGCGAGTGGTGGAGCGACGGATTCCACCACGTTGAGCAGGAGAATGCGACGGTTGTCATCGCCCAGCCCTATGATCTGATGGTCGCGGGTAAGGACGGCCGCGGCGTCTCGACGCTGCGCCTCTGGCGTGCGACCTCACCGGGCATGGACATGTCGCTTTTTAATCAGGGCGAGTATATGCGCGCGATGGAGCAAAAGGCGATGGCGGAGGTCATCACACAGGTGCTCTATCCCGCTGATAACCACCGCGAGGGCAAGTCGCTGCGCCTGTCACAGCAGTATTTCCTCGCCTCCGCCTCGGTGCAGGACATTGTTCGGCGCCATCTCGAACAGTACGGCACAATGGACAATCTGCCGGATATGGCCGCGATCCATATCAACGACACCCACCCCACCCTCGCGATCCCGGAACTGATGCGTATTCTGCTGGATGAATGCGGCTACGGCTGGGATGCTGCCTGGGATATTGTGACCCGCACGGTCGCTTATACCAATCACACGGTCATGGCGGAGGCGCTCGAATGCTGGCCGGAAGACCTGTTCCGCCAGCGGCTGCCCCGCATCTATCAGATCGTGCAGGAGATCAACAACCGGTTCAGCGAAGAGATGATGCGCCGCACCGGCGGGGATTCCGAAAAGGTCGGGCGGATGGCAATCATCAGCTACGGTCTCATCAAGATGGCGAATCTCTGTGTCGCCGCGTCCCACGCAGTCAACGGCGTGTCCCGCCTTCATAGCGAAATCGTCAAGGAGACGGTGTTCCACGACGCCTATACGGTTATGCCGGAGAAGTTCACGAACGTCACCAACGGCATCGCGCATCGGCGCTGGCTCTGCCAGGCGAATCCGGAACTCGCCGCCTTTATCCGGGATAAAATCGGGAACGGCTTTGTGCTTGATGCGGGCGAGCTTTTGAAGTTGCGCGCGTTTGCGGACGATCCAGCGGCGCTCGCGGATTTTGCCGCGATCAAGCGACGTAACAAGGTGCGCTTCGCCGACTATGTCCAAAAGACAGCCGGTGTCGCGATCGACCCGGATTCGATTTTTGACGTGCAGGTCAAGCGCCTGCACGAATACAAGCGGCAGCACCTCAACGCGCTGCACATTCTGCACACCTATCTCACGCTGAAGGACAATCCGAATATGGACTTTGTGCCGCGTACCTATCTGTTCGGCGCGAAGTCGGCCCCGGGATATTACCTCGCGAAGGAGATCATCCGGTTTATCCACTGTCTCGCGAAGGAGATCGACGCCGATCCCGCCGTACGGGAGAAGCTGCGGGTGGTCTATCTCGAGGACTACCGTGTGACTCTTGCGGAGACGCTGATGCCCGCTGCGGACATCAGCGAGCAGATTTCGCTCGCGGGGACCGAGGCCTCCGGCACCGGCAACATGAAGCTGATGATGAACGGAGCGGTGACGCTCGGCACGCTGGATGGCGCGAACGTGGAGATCTTTGATCAGGTCGGGCCGGAGAACATCTTCCTGTTCGGCATGAAAACCGAGGAAGTCGAGGCGCTGAAGCGGCAGGGATATCAGCCGCAGGCGATCTACAACAGCAATCCCGCGATTCACCGCGCGATCGATACGATGTACCACGGCTTCGGCGGCCGCACCTTCGGCGAAGTCGCCGGGTCACTGACCGGCAAAGATCCGTATATGGTGCTGGCGGATTTCGAGGATTACTGCCGGGCGCAGCAGCTTTCAGCCGCGGTCTACCGCGATCGTGACCGCTGGGCACGGATGGCGCTGCTCAATCTGTCTCTTATACACATCTCCGAGCCCACGAGACCTCTCTACATCTC
>USLV01000077.1 GCA_900555705.1 uncultured Oscillospiraceae bacterium
CCGGAATGCGTTCCTCTTTCAGCAGCTTCCGGACTTCTTCCAGTCCCTCCCGTGCATCAGGATTGTTCCGGTTTCGCTTGCCGCCGGACCAGATAGAGTCCTCATTCAGCTTCAGCACTTCATCTGCTGCACCGCCAAAGATCATGGCTCCGATTCTGCCGTTGCCGACAGGCAGTGCATGGTCAAAATCCTCTGCCGGTTTTTCATACCAGAGCATCGTTTCTGCGTCCATGTCAAATCCTCCGTTTTTTCGGGGACTCCCGCCCCTGCATTTCCTCTGAAAGCTGCATCAGCCGCCCCAGCATTTTTCCGCACCGGATCCGGTCGGCGTTTTCCTGTGCCGCATTTTTGGACGGCGGGATCACGCGGACGGAGTACGGTGCTTTTGTATGTTTTCTGGATTCATTCTGCTGCATCGCCGTTTCCTCCTGAAACAGCATATGCGGCACAATGGTGTATTTTTCATTGCACAGCTGCAAAGTAACATTGCACAAAGCACAAATAAGAGCCAGAGCCCATTTTGTATCCGGACATGCAGGCAAAATGCGTGCAAAAAATACAAAACAGGCTCTTAAAGCACGGTATCAATGCTGTGCTGTTTTTCCATGACCAGACCTGTAAGCCGAGTTCTGTCGTGAACAGTCATCTATCTCGATTGCGTGTTGCCACGCAACTCCAGCCGCCTGTCGAAGCACATCGGGCCAATGTATCGCTTCTGTCGGCGTTGCTTCGGATAGGGTTTACATGGCCGCATGGTCTCCCATGCGCCGGTGAGCTCTTACCTCGCCTTTCCACCCTTACCGCGGAAACCGCGGCGGTATCTCTCTGTTGCACTTTCCCTGGGGTCGCCCCCGGCGGCCGTTAGCCGTTATCCCGCCCTGCGAAGCTCGGACTTTCCTCATACGGGCAAAACCCCGCACGCGACTGCTCAGTCCACTCCACGCCATATTCTACCGGATTATCAAATCGCTGTCAACCTCTATAACGTTTTTTTCCATCAAAATATGCGGCACATGGCCGTCCATATAGGGAACCCCTACCGGCCGGTAACCCTGCTTTTCATAAAAGCCGGCGGCGCGGCATTGGGCACTGAGGCAGACCACCGTATAGCCCAGCCGGGCCGCCTCCCGTTCCATCTCCTGTACGATCGCGGCGCCGAGTCCCCGGCCGCGAAACGCTTTTCTCACCGCAATCCGTCCGAGCTGTGCCCGCCCCTGTCCGTCCGTATACAACCGGCCGGTCGCCATCGGCCCGTTCTCCCCAATCAACAGCAGATGCCGGGCGATCCGGTCGAGATCGTCCAGCTCCTCCTCGAGCGAATATCCCTGTTCATCGCAGAACACTTCGACCCGCAGTGCCAGCGCCTCGCGGATATCCATCGTTCCATCCAGCCAGCGAATATCGCCGATGTCGGTCTCCGCCATTTGGCCATCTCCATTCGCTTATTATATAATAATGTTTAAAAAACGCAGAATCCACGCCGAAAGGAGTATAGCACATTTTCGGCATATGTGCCACGGCAATCCTGCCAAAAAAACAGACGAATTTTTGTTCGTTTTATAAAATATCTGTTTCCGTCAGTCCTTCCAGAAATTATGCGTTGCTACCAACGGATGTTTCCTGTATACTGTCTTTAAAACCTACTAAAATAGTATGAATTAAAGAAAGGGGATTTTGATTTGAAACCCACTGTCCTTCGTCTGATCGGATTGATCGGGCTTCTGTCCGTCTTCCTTTTCAGCTTTTCCGTGCCGACTCTGTCGGCCGACAGTCCTCTGCCGTCCGTCTCCTCCGAATCCGGAGCCACCGTGCCGTCGGAATCCGATGATCGACCAACCGGCACCACCGGTTCTCCCGCAGACGACCCCACTTCCGACAGTTCGACCGACACCACCACCGGCAGCCAGACCGAAAGCGCTGCTACCGAAAGCACGACACACCGTCCCGGCACTTCTTCCTCCGGCACAGGCGGAACCGGCAGACCGTCAACCGGCGTCACCATATCGCCGACCACGCCCTCCGGGCCATCACCCGCTCCCACACCGACGCCCGCCGGTCGGATTGTCGCCGGTTATTACGGCGGTTGGGCGGCCTATAAGGGCTATACACCTCAGCGGATACCAGCGGACAAGCTGACTCACCTGCACTATGCATTTGCCAAAATCGATCCCACCCAAAATCGGATTGCGCTGGCCGATCCCGCGCAGGATCGCAAAAATTTTGCCGCCCTCCGCCAGCTTAAACAGAAGAACCCGCAGTTAAAAACACTGATTTCCATCGGTGGCTGGGACTATTCCACCTATTTCTCCGACATCGCCTCCACCGCCGCGCGCCGGGACAGCTTTGCCCGCAGCATCGTGGACTTTCTGCTTGAACACGGGTTCGACGGCGTGGATCTCGACTGGGAATACCCGGTCTCCGGTGGTCTCTCGGGCAACACCAACCGCCCGCAGGACAAGCAGAACTTCACCCTTCTGCTGCGGGCAATCCGGGAACGGCTGGATGAACAGGGGCGTCGGGATGGGCGACGCTATTATCTGACCATCGCCGGTGCGGCCAACAGCGGCTATCTCTCCAGGATTGAACCGCAGCGGGTCGCTGAACTGGTGGACTATATCTTTGTGATGACCTATGATATGCACGGCCCGTGGGACAGCTATGCCGATCTGAACGCGCCGCTGTATACACCGCAGGAGAACGCGCCGCAGTATAAAGCCAGCGTCTCGGACGGTATCCGCGCCTATCTGCAAAAGGGCGTCTCGGCGGATAAGCTGGTGCTGGGCATGCCGTTTTACGGCTATGTGTATGAGGGGGTCTCTGCACAGAACAACGGACTCTACAGCCGTTTCTCCTCCGCAAAATCCGTCAGCTACGACACGCTCCGCAGCGCCTATCTGAACAACCGCGTCTATACCCGGTTGTATCACAGCACCGCGCGGGTCCCCTATCTCTACGGCAACAACACCTTCATCTCCTATGAGGACGCGGACTCCATCGCCGCCAAAGTATCTCTCGCCAAATCCATGAAGCTCGCGGGCATCGGCATTTGGGAATTGTCCCACGACACCAGCGGCACACTACTCAGCGCCGCCTGGCGCGCGCTCCACGGACGACAGGCTCATTTTGGCTGATAACTGCAAAACAACGGCAGGATACCCTATCCCGCCGTTGTTTTGTCATGACTCCATTGCCTCCCGTACTCTCCCCTGCCGGAACAGCAGCAGCGCAGCGGTGGTCAGCACCGTCACGCCGAGCAACGCCTGTAATGGCAGCAACGGTACCACCGCCTCCGGAACCAGCAGCGGCAGCACCGCCATCGCTCCGGCAGGCGGGAAATAGAAGCCGGAAAGCCGGATAAACAGCACCAGTCCCACCGCTATGACCGCTGCCGCCAATGTCAGCGGCAAACCGGCATGCGAGCAGAGCCCATAACGGATCAGGCTGCCCGCCAGCGTACACCACGCCACAACGGCCGCGGTATAGACCGGCCGCCGTCTCGCCGGACAGGCGGGATTCGACAGCTCGATAAAGGCGACCAGCAGCGGCGGCGCCGCACAGAACCGCCAGTCGGAGACCGCAACGGGCAGGAGAAGGAGCAGTACGATCAACAGTCGCTTATAAAACGCTGAAAACCGACCGAAGGTCTCCCGCAGGCAGAGAGGCTGCGGCGTAAATACAAGCGGTTCGCGCCCGCCCAGCTTTTCCAGCAGCCATTGTATACCGGCCACCAGTCCCGTCATTACCCCCGCACTGACGGGATAGATCCACGAGGTTGTGCCGAGCAGCACCGGCAGCATCAGCGCACTGGTCATCGGCGCAAAGTCGGTTCCGGACACGGTCAGCAGGAGCTGGCTCAGCAGGAAGGCGAGACAAAGACGGCCGTAGAACGGCAGCGGACAGAGACGGACAATCAGCACGCCGAGCACCGCACTGACCGCGATCAGCAGCACCAGCCGCACACGACTGGTCTGCCAGACCATGCGCGGCGCCAGCCAGGCGCCGACGGCCAGCGCCGCGATCTCCGGGAAGAGGATCTCCGGCTCCCCGAGCAGCTCTGCCATTCCGGTCATGCCAACCACCAGCAGCACCGTCATCAAAGAGGCCGGCCATCCTCCATTCAGTCCCCGTTTCTGTTCTTGCATATCAACCCCTCCTTTTGCTTTCAGTTTAGCACAACCGACAGGGGTGTGCAATGCCAAACTGCAAAAAAGCACTGTACAGCCTGTTTCCAAAGCTGCACAGTGCTTCTGTTATCTCCGGGATCTGCACGTCAGATCTCCAACTCAATGCCCTCGTCCAGATGCTCCGACACATATTTCCCGTTTTTCTTCCGCTGCCGCACACACTCGGTCAGCAGGTATTCAATCTGCCCGTTCAGCGAGCGAAAGTCGTCCTCCGCCCAGGCGGCCAGCTGTGCATAGAGCTTTGCCGATATCCGCAGCGGCACCTGCTTCTTTTCTTCCCGCTCCGCCATATCAATACAGGCTTCCGGAATTCACGACCGGCTGCGCATCCTTGTTGCCGCAGAGCACGACCAGCAGATTGGAGACCATCGCCGCCTTGCGCTCCTCGTCCAGCTGCACAACCTCGCCCTCATTCAGCCGTCCCAGCGCCATCTCCACCATACCGACCGCACCGTCCACAATCATTTTGCGCGCGTCGACAATGGCCGAGGCCTGCTGGCGCTGGAGCATAACCGCCGCAATCTCAGGCGCATAGGCGAGATAGGTGATCCGCGCCTCGAGAATCTCGAGTCCCGCGCCCTGCACGCGGGACTGAATCTCGTCGCGGATACGCGCCGCAACAATCTCACTGGAGCCGCGCAGCGAACCCTCGTCCGGTTCACCGTCGCCGGTGGTATCCACATTCTGCGCCACATCGTAGGGATAGAGCCGCACAATGTTGCGCAGCGCGGCGTCGCATTGCAGCGACAGGAACTCCTTGTAATTGTCGACATCAAAAACCGCCTTCGCGGTATCCGCGACACGCCAGATAACCGCAATGCCGATCTCCACCGGATTGCCGAGGCAGTCGTTGATCTTCTGCTTGTTGTTGTTGAGGGTCATCACCTTGAGAGAGATGACTCTGCTTCCACCGGGCATCCGAAGAGCCGCGCTCATACCGTTCGATCCGAACATCATCTGTGCCGCGCTGCCCGCCTCGGAATCTACATCCCCGCTCTGGCGGAGCGTCGTCTTCGCCGCCGGGTTGACCGCCGAGACAAAGGGGTTCACGAAATAGAAGCCCTCCCCCTTCAGCGTGCCGATATATCGGCCAAACAGGGTCAGCACCAGCGCCTCCTGCGGCTTCAGCACCTTCAGGCCGAGCAGCAGAATCCAGCCGAAGCTGAGCCATATCCCGCTGATGACAATCAGCGCCACCCCCAGCCAGACCGTTTCCGTCACCACATTGCAGCCAGCGATCAGCAGTCCGACCGCCAGCAGATAGGACAGGATGGTCAGTACCAGCATCGCCATGCCGCTTCTCGCTTTCAGAATCTTTTCTTCCATTGCTCCAGCCTCCCAAATCATGTTGATATCATTTTAATATCATTTCAGCGCTTTGTCAAGAGGGAAAATTCAAATATTGGAAATCAAAAACTGCCGGACAATGAGGTAGCCTTTTTCTTGTAAACCCCGGGAAAATCTGGTATACTGAGGAATAGAGAAAAATCGTGGGAGCGGCGGGGTAAGCTGATGATACCGCTCCTGAAATCCACTATGGGAAGGACTTGTATGCCATGATTGATGGCTTTTTGCGTATCGGGGCCGTTACCCCGGCGATCCGTCTCGCCGACCCGACCTATAATGCGTCGGAAATCCTCCGTCAAATCGGCGAAGCGCCGGAGGACACGGCGCTGCTTGTGTTTCCGGAACTGTGCCTCACCGGCTATACCTGCGGCGACCTTTTGTTACAGCCGTCGCTGCTCCACACTGCCGAGGCGGCGCTGCGGCATATTCTGGATGAGACCGTTGATCTGGCCACTTTACTTGTGATCGGTCTGCCGGTTGCGGACGGGGCCGAACTTTTCAACTGTGCTGCCGTCTGCCAGCATGGTATGCTGCTGGGACTGATCGCGAAAACACATATCCCCTCCTACGGTGAATATTACGAGGGACGTCATTTCCGTAACGCGCCGAGTGAGCCGCGCACCGTCTTGCTCGCGGGCCAGATGGCCCCGCTCGGTGGGCAGCTGCTCTTCTGCTGCCGCAATCTGCCGGATTTCCGTCTCGGGGTCGAAATCTGTGAGGATCTCTGGGGCAACCGGCAGCCGTCCCAGGCGTTGGCCGCCGCCGGCGCAACCGTCATTGCCAATCTGTCGGCGAGCGATGAGAGCGTCGGTAAGGATGCTTTCCGCCGTCGCCTTGTGGAGATGCAGTCCGCGCGGCAGCTTTGCGCCTATGTCTACGCCGACGCCGGCGAAGGGGAATCCGCGACCGATCTCGTGTTTTCCGGCCAGAATCTCATCGGCGAGAACGGCACGATCCTCGCGGAAAGCCAGCGGTTCACCACCGGCGTTCTGACCACAGAGGTGGATCTCGCGCGCCTGACCTTTGAGCGCCGCCGTCTCACCACCTTTCAATCCGACGATACCTCCGCTCATTTGCAGCGGATATCCTTCGAATTGCCTGTTCGCAAACTCGTGCTGCGTCGCCGATTTTCGGCGCTTCCCTTT
>USLV01000078.1 GCA_900555705.1 uncultured Oscillospiraceae bacterium
ATCTGGATCGCCACCGATCTTTCGCAGGAGGCGAACTGCCGGGCGCTGTATGAACGGCTGCGTGGGCAGCGGATAGATATCCTGATCAACAACGCGGGGCGCGGCGTTTTTGGGGCGTTCGACGAAACCTCGCTTGAGCAGGAGCTCGGCATGCTGGATGTCAATATTCGGGCGGCACATATCCTGATGAAGCTGTTCCTCCGCGACTTTGTGCGTCGGGACAGCGGGTATATCCTCAACGTCGCCTCTTTTGCCGGATTTTCAGCGGGCCCTCTCTTTTCGAGCTATTATGCGAGCAAAGCCTATCTGCTCCGTTTGTCACAGGCGGTCTCAGAGGAGCTGCGGCGCCGCGAAAGTCGAGTATCGGTGAGTGTGCTCTGTCCCGGACCGGTGAAAACCGAGTTTGACCGCGTGGCGGGGGTACACTTCGCACTGCCCGGCCGATCCAGCAGCTGGATCGCAGAGCGAGCGGTAGAGGGGATGTTCGACCAAAGGACCGTGATTGTGCCGGGCTGGGAGATGAAGCTGCTGCGTGTCGGACAGCGGTTGCTGCCCGAGACGGCGATCACCCGGATTGCCTATCGTGCACAGGAGCGGAAACAGCGCTGAGGCTCAGAGATGCCGCTTGCCGGTGAAGGCTGTTGCCCGGATCTGGAATACGGTGACAGTGGCCGCCATCCGATCATCGAAGAAGAAGTCCCGTCCCGTCTGGTGCTGCATCAGCAGGGAGAGGGCCTTTTTCTTTTCTGCGGAGTCTGTGATGAACGCTGCCTCTCCGCTGCCGATGATGCTCTGAAAGCGATAGGCATAGGCGCAGGCGGTATCCCCCTCGACCAGCGCGTGACCGCTGTCCATCTCGAAGGCGACGTGGGGATTTTCGGCGAGGGCTTCGAGCTTGCGGCCCTCGCCTGCGCTGTGGAAATAGAGGCGGAGCACGCCGTCTTCCCAGGTGTAGCCGAAATTCATCGGAACAATATACAGCCCGTCCCGATCCTGCATGGCGATCCGGCAGACCTTGCAGCTGTCGAGGATGGCCCGCAGCTCCCGCTCGTCTGTAACCGCCCGATCCTGTCTTCTCATGATGATTCCTCCCTGTTGGCTGATGGGTTCCATTTTACACGCATCCAGGGGAGAAGTCCAGCCCCGGCCATTGACGGCGAGGCATTTTCGTGCCATAATGGAGGAAAGATTTGGAAATGGGGGAAATGCAAATGGAGTTTCAGCAATTACTGGAAAAGCGGCGCTGCGTCCGGTTGTTTACCGGAGAGGCGGTGTCCGCTGAACAGCAGCGGCAGCTGCTCGAGGCGGCTGTCCGGGCACCGAGCGCCTGCAATATGCAGTCCTGGCATTTCTATGTGATCGCCGACCGCGCGAAGATCGAGGCACTCTGTCCGGCGGTCTATAGCGGCGAGTGGATCCGGAAGGCGGGAGTGGTTGTCATCGTCTGTACCGACGCAGAGGCGATTACCCGCCGCTTCGGTGAGCGGGGAGCATCGCTCTTCTGTATCCAGGATACGGCCGCCGCGATGGAAAATCTGTTGCTCGCGGCGGCGGATATCGGACTCGGCGGCTGCTGGCTCGGGGCGTTTGACCCGGCGGCCTGCCGGGAGTTTGCCGGTATCCCGGAGGGCCGAACGCCGGTTGCCATAGCGGCTGTCGGCGTACCTGCCGGGGAGACACCGCTTCGCGAACGGAAACCGCTCGAAGAGGTGGTAACCATGATCGGCGGCTGACCGGCCGCCGTGCGATATATTGGATTTGATATCAGGGAGGTTTTATCCGATGACATTTTCCGAACTGCCCTACAGCCGTCCGTCCATTGAGGAGGTGCGGGCATCCTATGACGAGATTCTCCGCCGCTTTGAGGCGGCCGAGAACGCGGAGGAGCAGGCGGCGCTGTTTCTCGAGCATGAGACGATCAGCCGACGTTTCGCGACCCTCGCCGCCATTGCGCAGGTGCGTCACACCATCAATACGGCGGATGCGTTTTATGATGCTGAAAACGACTATTTCGACGAGTGTAGCCCGCTGTTGCAGGAGAAAGTGCAGCAGCTCTATGTCGCAATGCTGGAGTCGCGGTTTCGTCCGGCGCTGGAGGAACGGTTCGGGGCGCTGCTGTTCGAGAATCTGACGATTGCCGCCCGCTGCTTCGGACCGGCAATCGTCGCCCTCTCCCAGGAGGAGAATCAGCTCGCCTCGGAATATCAGAAGCTCTATGCGTCCGCTATCGTGGAGTTCGACGGGCAGAAGCTGCCGCTGCCGAAGCTCTCCGCTTATAAGACAAATCCCGACCGTGCCGTGCGCCGCGCGGCCTATGAGGCGGAGGGGCGCTTTTTCGACGAACACCGTGAGGAGCTGGACACGCTGTTTGACCGGCTGGTCAAGTGCCGCGATGCGCAGGCAAAGGCGCTCGGCTATGACAACTATGTCGCGATGGGTTATGACGCGCTCGGTCGCAACTGCTATACCCCGGCGGATGTCGCCGCCTTCCGGGAGCAAATTGCCCGCGATTTTGTGCCGGTTGTCCGGGAGATCAAGGAGCAGCAGCGCCGTCGCATCGGGGTGCCGCGCCTCGCGCTCTATGACGATGTGTTCCTGTTCCCCGACGGGAACGCCCGGCCGGAGGGTTCGCCGGAGGATATTCTCGCGGCCGGACGGCAGATGTATCGCGAGCTGTCGCCCGAGACGGCAGCATTCGTGGATTTTCTCTATGACAACGAGCTCTTTGATGTGCTGTCCCGCGAAGGGAAGGCGCCGGGCGGCTATTGCACCGATCTGCCGGATTACAAAGCCCCCTTCATCTTCTCCAACTTCAACGGCACCGCCGGAGACGTGGATGTGCTGACTCATGAAGCGGGCCACGCCTTTGCGGCCTATCGGGCGCTGCGGTCGGTCGAGCTCTCCGAGCTGACCAGCCCCACCATCGAGGCCTGTGAGGTGCATTCGATGAGCATGGAGTTTCTGACCGAGCCCTATCACCACCTGTTTTTCGGCGGCCAGACCGCGAAATATGCGCTCGGGCACTGTGAGGATGCCGCGACCTTCCTGCCCTATGGCTGTATGGTGGATGAGTTCCAGACGCGTGTCTATGAAAATCCTGGCTGGACGCCGGAGGAGCGCAACGCCTTCTGGCTGTCGCTCGAGGAGAAATACCGGCCCTATATGAATTTTGAGGATCTGCCCTTCTACAGCCGTGGTGCGGGCTGGCAGCGCCAGCTGCATATCTACCTCTATCCGCTCTACTATATCGATTACTGCATGGCGCAGACGGTTGCGTTCCAGTTCTGGACTGCCTCCATGCGGAATCGGGAGGATGCCTGGCGGCGCTATCTCGCCTTTGTCGATCTCGCGGGTACCCGCTCCTTCACTGAGCTGGTGCGCTCCGCCGGGCTGCGCGTGCCCTATGAACCCGGCTGCATCCGCGAGGTTGGGCAGGAGGTGGCGGACTGGATCCGCAGCCACCAGCTTTCCTGAACTTGCGTCAGGAAGCGGGCGGGTTCGGCAAAATTCCCCCGTCCGCCCCTTGCGCAGGCCCACCCATTTGTGGTATTCTATTATGATGTGAGCAGTGAATGACGGCAAAGGGGTAGAGGGTATGAAAATCGGGTTTGATAACGCACTGTATATGCAAAAACAAAAGGAGCACATCCTTGAGCGCATCGCGCAGTTTAACGGCAAGCTGTATCTGGAATTCGGCGGCAAGCTGTTCGACGATTACCATGCCGCACGTGTGCTGCCGGGTTTTGAAAAGGACGCCAAGATCCGGCTGCTGCATGAGCTGCGGGACGAGGCGGAGGTTGTTTTCTGCATCAGTGCGAGCAATATCGAGAAGACCAAGATTCGCGCCGATCTCGGTATCAGCTATGAGATGGATCTGCTCCGCCAGATCGACAGCATCACCTCGATGGGGATTCACGTCAACAGCGTGGTCATCACCCGCTACAGCGGCCAGCCGGCCGCCGACCTCTTTGTGCGCAAGCTGAACGCCCGCGGAATCCGGAATTATATCCACCATCCGATCGCGGGCTATCCCTCCGATGTCGACCATATCGTCAGCGACGAGGGCTATGGCTCGAACCCCTTTATCGAGACGACCCGTCCGCTGGTGGTGGTGACCGCGCCGGGACCCGGCAGCGGCAAGCTCGCGACCTGCCTGTCGCAGGTCTATCACGAGCACCGGCGCGGCGTGCTCGCCGGCTACGGCAAATATGAGACCTTCCCGATCTGGAATCTGCCGCTCAAGCATCCGGTCAACCTGGCTTATGAGGCGGCAACGGCGGATTTGCAGGATGTCAACATGATTGATCCGTTCCATCTCGAGGCCTATGGCGTCACAACCGTCAACTATAACCGCGATGTCGAAGCGTTCCCGATCGTCCGGACCATCCTCACCCGCATCACCGGCAACGAGCATTTCTATTGCAGCCCCACCGACATGGGGGTCAATATGGCGGGCTATGCCATTGTGGACGACGAGGCCTGCCGCGAGGCGAGCGGCCAGGAGATCATCCGCCGCTACTGCAAGGGACTGGCCGATCTGAAGCAGGGCAAGGAGAAGCCGGAGACCATCGAAAAGCTCAAGATGATCATGCAGCAGCTCGGACTGAAAAAAGAGGATCGGCCGACGGTGCTCCCCGCCCTCGCGAAACGGGACGCGGCGGGTGCGCCTGCGGCGGCGATCCAGCTGCCCGACGGCCGGATCGTCACCGGCAAGGCGACACCGCTGATGAGCGCCTGCAGCGGCGCGATGCTCAACAGCATCAAGGTAATGGCGGATATCCCGAAGCAGGTGCTGCTCATCAGTCCCGCCATCCTTGAACCGGTGCTGAAGCTCAAGATCAATTTGCTCGGCAGTCACAGCAGCGTCCTCAAGGTGGACGATGTGCTGACCGCGCTCTACATCTGCGCCGCTTCCAACGAGACCGCCGCCCGCGCAGTGGAGCAGCTGCCGCGGCTGCGCGGCTGCGAGCTGCATTCCACCCAACTGCTGCACAGCGGCGACGAGGGCACCCTTCGCAAGATGGGGCTCAACCTCACCTGCGAGCCGGTCTTCCCGGACAAGAGCGTCTATTTCTGATCCGATGGACAGTCTGATCTACAGCCTGAACGCCACAGTTCCGGTCTTTCTCGTCATCCTCGCGGGCTATCTGCTGCGGTGGTGCGGGATGCTGACCGACGAATTTGTGCGTGTGGCGAACCGGTTCAACTTCACGGTCACGCTGCCTGCGCTGCTGCTGCGCGACATCGCCGGAGCGGATATCCGGCGACTGTTCGACGGCCGCTATGTGCTCTTCTGCGCCGTTGTCACAACCGTCAGCTTTTTCGGTATCTGGTTTGGGGCGCGGAAGCTGCTGCGCGACCGGGCAATGGTCGGTGCGTTCGTGCAGGCCTCCTTCCGCAGCAGCGCGGCGGTCCTCGGTATTGCGTTTATCCAGAATGTCTATGGTGACGCCGGGATGGCACCGCTGATGATTATTGGAACTGTCCCGCTCTATAATATCTATTCCGTGCTGGTACTGACCTTTGAGGGCCCGGCCGATGCGCGCGATAGGGGACGGGTTCGCGCCGCGTGCGTGGGAATTGCCAAAAACCCGATCATCCTCAGTATTGCGGCGGGTCTGCTGCTGTCGCTGACCGGAATCGCCTTTCCGCCAATCGTGGATAAGACGGTGGGGAGTCTGGCCTCGATGGCGACGCCGCTTGCGTTGATCGCCATCGGTGCGGGTTTCGAGGGGCGACAGGCGATTGCCAAATGGAAACCGGCTGCTTTGGCTTCGTCGCTGAAGCTGGTTGTGTTGGCTGCGTTGTTCCTGCCGCTGGCGGTATGGCTCGGTTTCCGGGACGGCAAGTTGATGGCGCTGCTCATCATGCTCGCCTCTCCCGCCACCCCGAGCTGCTATATCATGGCCAAAAATATGGGCGGCGACGGCACGCTCACGTCCAGTGTCGTCGTGCTGACCACGCTGCTCAGCGCGTTCACGCTGACCGGCTGGATTTTTCTGCTTCGTGCAGGTGGCTGGCTTTGAGACGCAGAAAAACCGCGGGGATCATTTCGTTTGGAAATGATCCCCGCGGTTTTTTCAAACAGAACGTTCACGCAGCGTCACGTGTACCATGTCGCCGGGCTGCTTGCCGAGGGCCGCACGGATGACCTTTGGCATCCCGAGAATATGTCCCGGGGTTTTCATCCGGACAAGGCTCCCGTCATAGGGCGCGCCGTCAAAGGTGGCGTGTACCCGGACACGTCCCTTGCCGAACAGCGCCCGGACGTCGTATGGAAATTCGATATAGGCGCCGTCGATGTCCGGCACCTTTCGGATTTCTGCGTCGAATTCATAGAGTACGGGATTCATATCACGCCTCCCTTCGTGCATACGATGCCCGACATCCGGCAGCAATATGCAGCTGTTCAGCGCAGCGGCCAGTCCTCTATAAGTCCTTCGTCCGCGTTGGGTCTGTCACAGAGATAGATGTCCGCATGGAAATCCGTGTGTTCGGGATCGCAGAGCAACAGCCAGACGGTCAGCTCTCGTCCCGTCATCTCCTGTGTGACCGGGATATAATAGGTATAAAACCGGTCGACACGGCGGGTCTGGCCCTCCCAGGGATTGACCGGATAGGAGGGAGCCTGTCTCTTATACACATCTCCGAGCC
>USLV01000079.1 GCA_900555705.1 uncultured Oscillospiraceae bacterium
GCCGGTTCCAGCCGGTCACAGTCGGCGAGCCGACGCCGGAGGAGGCGATGCTGATCCTGCGGGGACTGCGGGACAAATATGAGGCGCACCACAAGGTCAAGATCACCGATGAGGCGCTGGATGCCGCCGTCACCCTCTCCACCCGCTATATCTCCGACCGGTATCTGCCGGACAAGGCGATTGATCTGGTCGACGAGGCGGCCTCCCGCGTCCGGCTCAAGGCGTTTACCCCGCCGCCGGATCTGAAGGCGCTCGAAGAGGAGCAGAAGCGCCTTGCCGAGGAGAAAAAATCCGCCGTCAATGAGCAGGATTTTGAGCGTGCCGCGCGCCTGCGTGACGAGGAGCGGACGCTCGCTGAAAAGCTCAAGGAGCAGAAGGAGCAATGGCAGGAGAAGAATGCCGGTATCACCGGCGAGGTCACGGCGAAGGAAATCGCCGAAATCGTCTCCGGCTGGACCGGGATTCCGGTCGTCCAGCTCACCGAGGAGGAGGGGCAGCGGCTGCTTCGAATGGAAGATACCCTGCATGAGCGGATTGTCGGCCAGGATGAGGCGGTTTCGGCCGTCGCCCGGGCGATCCGCCGCGGACGTGTCGGACTCAAAGATCCGAAGCGTCCGATTGGCTCCTTCATCTTCCTCGGCCCGACCGGCGTCGGCAAAACCGAGCTCTGCAAGGCGCTTGCCGAGGCGATGTTCGGGGATGAAAACGCCATTGTGCGGCTGGATATGTCGGAATATATGGAGAAACACACGGTCTCGCGTCTGGTCGGCTCGCCTCCCGGCTACGTCGGCTATGAGGAGGGCGGCCAGCTGACCGAAAAGATTCGCCGCAAGCCCTATTCCGTCGTGCTGTTCGACGAGATTGAAAAGGCGCATCCGGATGTCTTCAACATGCTGCTGCAAATTCTCGAGGACGGCATCCTGACCGATTCACAGGGACGGCGGGTCAACTTCAAGAACACCGTCATCATCATGACCTCCAACGTCGGCGCACGTCGGATCACCGAGAAGCGCCAGTTCGGCTTCGGCGACGGTGTCGAAGAGGCGGTCACGGCGGATTCGCAAAAGCGTATCCGGGAGGATGTGATGGGCGAGCTGAAACGGGCGTTCCGACCCGAGTTCCTCAACCGCATCGACGATATCATCGTGTTCCAGCAGCTGAATCAGGCGGACATCGAGGAGATTGCGCGGCGGATGCTGAAGAGCCTCGACCAGCGTCTCGGCGATATGGGCATGCGGGTGCAGGTTGCGGATGAGGCGGTCGCGGAGCTTGCCCGGGCGGGCTTTGACCCGGTCTACGGCGCGCGTCCGCTGCGTCGGGCGATCCAGTCGAAGCTGGAGGACCCGCTGGCGGAGCGGCTGCTCGAGGGCGCGTTCCAGTCCGGCGATACCATTCAGATTGGGCTGCGTGACGGCGCTTATACCTTTGAAAAAGCAAATCCGGAAGACTGAATCCACGGCCTCTGCGGAAATTTTCCGCAGAGGCCGTTTTGGATTGCTATTTTGTGTGCTGCGGGAATATACTGATAGCATGCGGCCAAAAGGGGGACTGTCCATGATAAAAAGGGAAGAGAAGGAACCGATTCTCAAAATCGGCCTGACCGGTTTTCTGATTGGGATCGGCGCGATCGCACCGGGCATCAGCGGCGGTGCGATCGCCGTGATCTTCGGACTCTACGAACGGATCACCGACACGGTGGCGCATTTTTACCGTGATTTTCGGGAAAAGCTGCGTTTTCTGCTGCCGCTCGGAATCGGCGCCGCGCTCGGGGTGCTGCTGTTCGGCCGGGTGATTGAATACCTGTTTGCCAACTATAATGTCCAGCTGCGTTGCCTGTTTGTCGGTCTGATGCTCGGGACGCTGCCGTCGGTTTTTCGAACTGCCAACCGCGACGGCTTCCGTCTCTGGTATCTTCTGCCGATGGCGCTCTGCGGTGTCGGCATCGCCTGGCTGGCCACACGCGAGGGGCTTGGCTATACCGGCGGGGCGGAGGAGCTGCCGTTCTGGCTGGCGGCGGTCTGCGGTGCGGTGGTCGGCTTCGGCACCATCGTCCCCGGCGTCAGCGCCTCCTTTGTCCTGATGTCGTGGGGGCTGTATGAACCGATGCTGCGGGCGCTGAACACGCTGGATGTCTGGAAGCTGCTGCCGATGGGAGCGGGCTTTGTGCTGCTGATCCTGCTGTTCGCGAAGCTGGTTTCGTATCTATATAAAAGGGCCTACGGCCTGATGAGCTATGCCGTGGCGGGGCTGCTGCTCGGCTCGATTGTTCCGGTTGTGCCGCCGCTCTCGATGGACTGGGCGACGGTGCTGTCGCTGCTGCTGGCAGTCATCGGGGCGGCGCTGTCGGCGCTGCTGCTCCGCGTTCGGGAATAGCTTGCCTTTTTCCGCTGCTTCTGCTATCATGAGAACGCGGATGCGTTTGCAAAAGAACAGGGGCTCTGTCCGCCGTTTGTGTGCGGGCAGAGCCTTTTTGATAGAGAAGGGAAGAGGAGTTGTCTATGCCGCTGATGAAAAATCAGGTGATCCCGCTGGAGATCACCGCCATGTCTGCCGAAGGAAACGGCATCGGACGCTATGTAGAGGACGGCGCGGAAAGCGGGCTGGTGGTCTTTGTGCCGCGGACCGCGGTCGGGGATCACATTTCCTGCCGCATCCTGAAGGTGCAGAAGTCCCTCGCCTATGGACGGGTCGAGGAGCTGCTGGAACGCAGCCCGCACCGGACGGCGGACGACGGGGCGGACTGCGCGGCCTTCGGTCGGTGCGGCGGCTGCGTCTTCCGCCATGTGACCTATGAGGCGGAATTGCAGTACAAATGGCAGCGGGTGGCGGATGCGCTCGCCCGGATCGGCGGCCTGTCGCTGACACCGGAGCCGATTGTCGGCGCGGCGGACAGCGACCACTACCGTAACAAGGCGCAATACCCTGTCGCGCCGGGGGAACACCGGCTGCTGGTCGGCTTTTATGCGGCGCGCAGCCACCGGCTGGTGGAGCAGCGGGACTGCCGTCTCCAGCCGCCGGTCTTCCGCGCGATTCTGGATATCGTGATGCGCTGGGCGAAAAAGGCGGGGGTGACCGCCTATGACGAGCAGACGAAAACCGGCCTGCTGCGGCATATCTATATCCGGCAGGCGGAGGCGACCGGGCAGCTCATGGTCTGTCTGGTCTGTACCTCCGGCAAGCTGCCGCAGACCGGGGCACTGACGGCGGCGCTTCGGGAGGTCGAGGGAGTTTCCTCGATCGTTGTCAACCTCAACCGGGCGGATACCAACGTAATCCTTGGAGACAGCGAATTTCTGCTCTGGGGCGAGCCGTATATCGTGGACGAGCTCTGCGGTCTGCGGTTCCGACTCTCGCCGCGCTCTTTCTATCAGGTCAACCGCCGACAGGCCGAGCGACTCTACCGGCTGGCGGCGGAGGCGGCCGCGTTGACCGGCGGAGAGACGCTGCTCGATCTCTACTGCGGGACCGGCACGATCGGTCTGACGATGGCCGCGCAGGCGAAAACGCTGATCGGGGTCGAGGTTGTGGAACAGGCGGTGGCGGACGCCCGCCGCAATGCGGAGGAGAACGGGATTGCAAATGCGCGCTTTCTCTGCGCGGACGCGGGAGAGGCAGCTGTGCAGCTCCGCCGGGAGGGGGTCCGGCCGGATGTTGTGATCCTCGACCCGCCGCGTAAGGGCTGCTCCCCGGAGGTGATCGAAACCGTTGCGGAGATGGCGCCCGCGCGGGTGGTCTATGTCTCCTGCGATCCGGCGACGCTGGCGCGCGATCTGAAGAAGTTCGCGGAACGCGGCTATGAGGCGGTCCATGCCGTGCCGGTCGATATGTTCCCACGGACGGCGCATGTGGAGACAGTATGTTCTGTAAGAAACACAAAGACAGCGAAATAGACTGTAAACGCAGAAACAGCGACAGGGGTGGCTCCCCTGCCGCCGTTTTTACGTTTTACCAGTCCTTACGTGCATTTGATTTCTATGACGGCCGCGTCTTCGCTCAACAGCGCCGACAGCTCATTGGCGGAGAGCCCTTTGATATGACCAAGCATCGTATACCGCCAGGTGTTTGATCCAAAAAACAGTACGAGTTGATTGCCGGCATACAGAACGATGTCGCCCGGCTGAGCAGTTATCTGCACGTCGTTTACGGAAAAGTTTTGCGGCAGACTGCCAACCTGCTCAAAGCCACCATAGCGCGTTGTATGCACGACGATGGTCTCCTTTTGCGCACAGGCGATCAGTTCAGTAACCGTTTCGTTGTTTTCCCAGATCACGTCCAGCCTTTTTCCGTTTATGCTGCATACCAGCCTGTTTTCCTGTACAGCCTTC
The DNA here is from genome assembly GCA_900555705.1 of uncultured Oscillospiraceae bacterium. Classification (GTDB taxonomy): domain Bacteria; phylum Bacillota; class Clostridia; order Oscillospirales; family Acutalibacteraceae; genus UMGS1858. The sequence goes on from USLV01000079.1 coordinate 4,326, forward strand.
TTCGTCGGTGTTGTCGGCTGTTCCGTATGCCTGTTCCCGGTTTCATCGGTCTGCCTGTTTTGGCCCGGCACGTGTACCGGCTGTGCACAAGCGGTAAGCAGGATCGCCAGGATCGGAAACAGGCAGATCAAAAAACGTTTTTTCATCCCAGATATTCCTCGAAGAACTGTCTCAGCTCTTCAAATGGGATACGATCCATCCGATCGTAGAGATCCACATGGTTTGCATGCGGAACGATCAGCAGTTTTTTGTTGTCGCCGGTCAACTTTTCAAATGCTCCCTCGCTGAAATAGCGGGAATGGGCGTCCTCACCATGTACCAGCAGAACAGCGGAGCGGATTTCATGGCTGTACTGCAAAATCGGCATATTCATGAACGACAGAGAGGAGGTGACATTCCAGCCGCCGTTGGAATTCAGGGAACGGGGATGATAACCACGCGCGGTTTTGTAATAGGCGTAATAGTCTTTTACAAACTGCGGCGCGTCTTCCGGAAGCGGATCGACCACGCCACCGGCAAGCGCATATGTACCGTTTTTATAATCCGCTGTGCGTTGAGCGTTCATTGCCGCTTTCTTTTCATAACGGGCCTGCTCGGTATTCTCACTGTCGAAATATCCGTTGGCATTGACGCGGGTCATGTCGTACATGGTGATGGCGGCAGTCGCTTTGACGCGTGTGTCAATCGCGGCGGCGTTGAGCGCCATGCCGCCCCAGCCGCAAATCCCGATCATACCAATACGATCGGGATTCACATTGTCCTGAACAGAAAGGAAATCGATCGCTGCGCAGAAATCCTCCGTATTGATGTCCGGAGATGCCACGTAGCGGGGGATGCCGCCGCTTTCGCCGGTAAAGGAGGGGTCGAAGGCGACGGTCAGAAAGCCGTACTCCGCCATGGTCTGCGCATACAGGCCGGAGGATTGTTCCTTCACTGCGCCGAAAGGGCCGCTTACAGCGATAGCGGGCAGCTTGTCTGTGGCGTTTTTCGGCACATACATATCCGCCGTGAGCGTGATGCCGTAACGGTTGTGGAAGGTAATCTTACGGTGGCCGACCTTGCTGCTCTCAGGAAATACCTTATCCCATTCCTCTGTCATATTCCCATGTTCCATGCTGCAACCTCCATTCAGTCTTTCCGTTTTTTCGGTCTTGATATGCCCGCTCCGGCGCGGGATGTCCGTCAATGTCTCCGACGTTATTTACGCCCCCGGCAAAAATGGAAGAAATAATCCAAACGTTTTTGCTCATAAAACTCTCCTTTTCCGTAACTTGCATCCAGTTTTCATTTCTGCTATACTCATGATAGCATCTAAACCTGACTTCAGGTCAAGAGTTTTGTGCGAAAAATTTTTGGGGGATTTTATGTATACGATAGGACAGGTCTCGGAGATGTTCCAGTTACCGGTGTCGACACTCCGGTATTATGATAAACAGGGGCTGTTTCCGGGCATGGAGCGGGTGTCGGGTATCCGTAGATTCAGCGATGCGGAACTGGAAGCCCTTCGAGTCATTGAATGCCTTAAAAAGTCCGGGCTGGAGCTCAAGGATATCAAGCGATTTATGGACTGGTGTACGGAGGGGGCGGCGACCTATCCGCAACGCAGAGAGCTGTTTGAAAAGCAAAAGAAAAGTCTGGAAGCAGAGCTTGTCCGTATGAACAGGGTCCTGGATATGCTGACATTCAAATGCTGGTATTATGAGCAGGCGATACGGGACGGCGGCGAGGACAGGCTGCAAAAATTGATTCCCGACCACCTGCCGGACGGCATCCGGGAAGCGTATGAAAATGCCCATCAGGAATAGGGCATGGTCATGACGGACGAATGCCGTTTCCAGGAACGTTCGGCTTGTCCGGCGGAAAGAATGGAGGGGGATAGGAGCAATGCTGTTTGATCGGATCCATCATATTGCCGTCATCGGCAGCGACTATGAACGGTCCCGGCACTTTTATGTGGATTTGCTGGGGTTTTCGGTGATCCGGGAGAATTACCGCGCGGAGCGGGGCGATTACAAGCTCGACCTGCGGTGCGGCGAGCAGGAGATCGAGCTCTTCATCATGCGCGACTGCCCGCCGCGCCCGAGTTATCCGGAAGCACTGGGGCTGCGCCATCTGGCCTTTGCCGTGGAGGATGTCGACGTGGCGGTGCGGGAGCTGCAAAAGCGGGGCATCGAGACGGAGCCGGTACGGGTGGATGCCTGTACCGGCAGGCGGATGACCTTTTTCCGCGATCCGGACGGGCTGCCGCTGGAAATTCACGAATGAAACCGGAGGCAGGGGGCATGGAAG
>USLV01000080.1 GCA_900555705.1 uncultured Oscillospiraceae bacterium
TACGAGATGTAGAGAGGTCTCGTGGGCTCGGAGATGTGTATAAGAGACAGTAACTGTGGCGGCCGAGCCGGTCACGCCGTCAAACTGCACCGCCTTGACCGTGTCGTTCAGCGAACCGAGCGAAATATAGCCAATCGCATAAGGGTTGCCTGTAACGTTGCTCATCACCGCCTGTGTCGAATTGAGAGTGACGGCCTCTTTGGTCGTATTGTCCACCTTACTTCCGTCCGCATCCTTGTTCAGCACACCGGTCAGCTCGATGAAGGCATCCCGGGTGCCGGAGCCGCCCTCGCGCGTAATCACCGTGATATCCATCGTCTTGTCGAAACCGACGTTCGTTTTACCACAGCCGGCAAAGGTCAACAGCGTCAGCGCCGCCAGCGCAGCACTCAAAATTTTTCTCCTCATAACCATTCTCCTTTCATCTTTTGACAGCTGAATAATACCGGGAATTTGTAAAGACTGCCTGTGACGATTTGTAAAACCTGCGTAAAACCGCGTTGCTGGCACAGGACATGCTTTTTCTCTGTTTAAAAATCGCCGGACGGCAAATACTAAGAGAGACATCCCGATCAAAGGAAGTGGAGCCAATGAAAGGACTTCTCCGCTGTCTGGTATTCACCCTGCTGCTGACCGGCATCACCTGCTCAGCGGCGGAGACCAGCTATCGCCCGGAAATCATCTCACCATCCCGCGTGACAATCGAGGGACGTGCCGCCTATGGTTATGACGACAATCGCCAAATGCCGCAGCAGGCGGACGGCGGGGAACCGCCCGCCTATATCCGGCACGGCAGCTATCTCACAGACGACACCCTGACCGATACCGATGCCATGCTGCGACAGAAGGTCGCGGCGCTGCTGCTGGCGGGTGCACCCGCAGACCGCTCGCATTTGCTGGAGAAGCACCGTCTCGCAGAGGCGGTCGAAGAGCTCCTGGTGATTGATCCGACTTTTGAGGAGCCGCCGACACTGGAGGCGGTTGCTCACAGCGTAACCCAACACGCTCTGTGGGGACTGCTGGATCCCGGAAAGACGTTCGGAACACGATGAAGCTGTCCGCCGCTATGGCGACGCGTTCTGGGCGTACTATCAGGAGCTCGGTCAAATTGCGGAAAAGGGGCAGCTGCCGTCGACGGCGTTGGCCATCCGAACAACCGACGGCAGCAAGCCAAAGTTCTATTGGGACGGCAGCGGTTATTCCACTACACTGCTCTATGCCGCGAGCGAGACCGGCGGCGAGATCGAAGTCGCCGGATTGCCGGAAGGCATGCGGGTCGTGGACGAGGATGGAACATCATTCGAAGGGGCTGTTCCTGTTGGCATCCCCTTTGCACTCCGCAGCGATCGGGAGCTGCATCAGTCGCTGCTGCTCCGTGTTCGCCATCGCTATGAGGAGGTACAGATCTGGTTTTATCGGTGCCAGTCCGAGTCGGACGCCGCACGTTTTCAGGAACTTATCGCCATTGACCCGGCAGCACAGTCGGTGGTGGCCTTTCGGGAACTGACAGTCGCGCCGCCGGATACACCGCCTCCGACAACAGCCGCCTCTCCATCCACCTCTGTACCCGCGCCCATCATCACAAGTCCCCCCCAACCGTCCTTGCCGTCGGATACCGATACGGGAGAAGAGACCATCATTTGGCCACTGCTGCTTTTAGTGTTATCAACCGGAATAACCTCTTCGTATCTTGTGTATTTTGCCAAAAAAATTCATAATTCGAGAAAAAATAATGAAAATAGTTATTGACAAAAGGCGCTGTAAACGCGTATGATAGGAAAGCGGTTATTTTCCGTCGACAGTCGATCCCGCGTCACGGCATACCCTGTATATCCCCCGGCCCATTGTCAGTGGTTCGGATTGATGGACACCCTTGTATCGTTAATAGCGCAGATATAGCTAAAAAATACGCCCCAGACATGCACAGCAACCTTGTGGCGTACCTTTTTATGGAGAGAAAAAGTGAGATTTAGCACGTTGTGATTAACGCATATGTGAGTCGACGAGATTTTCTAAATAAAAAGTCGTCCTGAACGACAAAATGTTCACGACGACGATGGAAGGAGAAACAGGGTTTGGAGACAGAGGATGGGGAGTATCTCTGCCGGATGACAGAGACGAAGCGAGAAGTGGACGGCAGAATCGTCACTGTTTACGGTATTGCGGTGCGGAACAGGTGTGGCCAACCGGACGAGACCGTGGTCGAGGATGTCTCCAGCGATCGTGGGTGGGTAGCGCGATTGCTGGCACTGATCGCTCGTCATCAGGTATCGCCGCTGCATCTTACGGATGTTGTTTATGATTGTATCATCAACGAAAGCGAAGCCGACGTCCGAACGAATATAGGGCAGCAGCTTTCGGCGGTTGTCTGACAGTTTCCACGGTAAAAACCGGCCGATCGGGAGAACCTCCCGATCGGCCGGTTTTTTTATTCAGGCTTCTTTTACTTTGTGCATCTCGAGCTGGGCCATGACCAGCCCATAATAAATTCCCTTTTTTCGGATCAACTCATTGTGCGTCCCAATCTCTGCAATCGTATGCTTGTCAATCACGACGATACGATCCGCGTTGCGCAGTGTCGAGAGCCGGTGGGCGATGGCGAAGGTGGTTCGTCCTTTGGTCAAACGGTCGAGCGCCTCCTGAATCTGGAACTCCGTCTCGGTATCCAGACTGCTGGTCGCCTCGTCGAGAATCAGCAGCTGCGGCGCATGCAGGATTGCACGCGCAATCGCGATCCGCTGCCGCTCGCCACCGGACAGCGTATAGCCGTGTTCGCCGACATAGGTATCGTAGCCATCGGGGAACTTGGTGATGAACTCATGGGCATTCGCCATCTTTGCGGCCTGGATGACCTCTTCGCGGGTCGCATCCTGCTTGGCATAGCGGATGTTGTCGTAGATCGAACCGGTAAAGAGGAAGGTTTCCTGCAGCACAACACCGATCTGGCTGTGCAGGCTGTCCTTTGTGATATCCCGCAAATCGGTGCCGTCCATCAGGATGCGGCCGTCGTCTACGTCATACAGCCGCATGATGAGGTTGATGAGCGTCGATTTGCCGGCACCGGACGGGCCGACCAACCCGATCATCTCGCCCGGCTTCACCTCGAAATTCACCTTTTCCAGCACCGGTTCATACGACTTATAGCCGAAACACATGTTGTCGAAGGTGACCGCGCCGCCGATGACATGGGGCTTCGCCTGCTCACGATCCGGCACCTCCGGCTCCTCGTCGAGGATATCGTAGATACGCTCGAGCGAGGTGGTGAGCTGCATAATCATGCGGGGCAGGCGGGTCAGCCAGCCGAGCGGGCCATACAGCATCGAGGCATAGGCGGAGAACTGCGTCAGCTCGCCGATCGTCATCGTCTCGTTCAACACGCTGAGGCCGCCGAAATAGAGCACGAAGAAGGAACCGGTGGTCATCAGGAAGGTGACGAAGGGGTACAGCGTCGCCCAGAAAATCTCGTTGCGCCGCTGGATCTTCATCAAACGCTGGGTATAGCCCTGGAACCGCTCGGTCTCGCGCTTTTCCTGGCCGAAGGACTTGACAACCCGGATGCCGGAGATGACGTCCTGCAGCCGGTTGTTGACCCGGTCGTTGAAGCGCCACTGCTGACGCCAGAGCCGCATCTCATAGCGGTGGAATACCCGGATCAGCAGTGCCGCAGCCGGCATCAGCACAACCGTCAGCAGCGCAAGCTTCCAGTTCATGGTCATCATGATGATCACCGCGCCGATCATGATGAAAATCTGGGTGAACATCCCGGCGAAAACCTCTTCCATAAACTGGCGTACCTTGCCGGTGTCGTCCACGACGCGGTTCATCAGCTCGCCGGCCTGCCGCCCGTCGATGAAGGAGAGCGAGAGGGCGTTGATCTTGTTGAAAACGCGGGCACGCAGATCCCGGCTGATCCGGGTGCCGAGCTTATTGCTCAGCTGTGTCCGCAGAATCGAGAGCGCCAGCGAGGTCATGGTCAGCGTGAACATTGCCGCGAAAAAGAGGCCGACCTGGGTCCAGGTGCCGCTGGCCGGGACGAGCACCTCGTCCACAAACTGCCGCTGTACAAACTGGATACCGATCGTGATGCCCGAGATGACGAGCATGAAGCTCGTGACCAGGATGAGCGGCAGCGCATAGCCCTTGCAGAGATCCCAGAAACGCCGGAAGCTCCGGCCGTGCCCGCTGCAATGCGGGCATTCAATCGTGCCCGGCAGCACCTTGCCGCAGTTCGGGCAATAGCGCTCCTTTTCCAGGCTCTCGAGCTCACGGCTCTCCCCCCGGCAGAAGAGCGTCGCCCCGCGCGCCACATAGGACACGCGCACCATATGCCGCATGCTGAAGCGACAGAGCCACCGCTCCGTCTCCCCCGCCTTGACCGCGAGCAGCCCGCTCTGGAGCTGGGTGATGCAGAGGATTTCATCGCTGTCGGCCAGCGAGACGGTCTCCCGCAGCTCGCCGTCTCCCAGCACAAACAGCTGCCTGCGCGTGACGGCAATCCAGCCGTCCGCATAAAATTCGCCTTCCCGGTCGAGGTCATAGGGGACGCAGTAGCGTATCTTTTCCCCGTCGAGCAGCGGCGCGAGCACCGCTGCCTCCCTGTCCGGAAGCGTATAGCGTAGGTTCATATCGATCCCTCACTTTATATGAACAGATCCAGCTTCTTGATCTCCTTCGGCGTCAGCCGATAGAGATCCGGGATCTCAAAGCGGTTGCCGTCCAGATCGTTCACCAGATAGCGATCCTTGCCGATGGAATAGACGCTGCCGCCGCCCATTCGGGTCGTGAAGCGACAGCGGCCACGGTCGGTCGTGACCTCCCAGTAGGAGTAGCCATACTCCTCCTTGATCTCGTGCACTTTGAGGATGATCGGCGCAAAATAGCGCAGCCGCATCTGCTCCTCCAGCATCTCGCGGACATCCTTCGGCAGTGCCGTGATGTCGATCACGAGACCAATTTCCCTGCCGTCTCCGTCCGGCTCCCGGATCGAGATATAGTGATCCGGATCCGAGAAGGGGAAGCAGCGGTGGACAGCGACGCGGGCATAGTGCTGCCCCGCATAGTCCATGCTGACAAAGCCGCCCTCGGTTCGCTTGAAAACCGCGTTTTCCGCATCAATGCGCTTGATGGAGATGATCTCCTCAACCGCCTTTTTTTCCTGTTCGACAATATCCGGCTCGTTTGTCTTCTGTTCGATACTCATCAGTCTCCCACTCCTCTCATAGCCAGTGCCTTGGACTGCAATTGCAACAGCTTGAAATAGACGCCCTTCTGCGCCACCAGCTCCGCATGGGTGCCGCGTTCCACGAGCTTGCCGTTTTCCAGCACAATCAGCCGATCGGCATTTCGCAGCGTCGACAGCCGGTGGGCGATCGAGATGGTTGTCCGCCCCTTCGTCAACTGGTCAAGCGATGCCTGGATGGCGCGTTCCGTCTCGGTGTCCACCGAGGCGGTCGCCTCGTCCAGCACCAGAATCTGCGGATCCGCGAGAATCGCCCGGGCGATGGACAGCCGCTGACGTTCGCCGCCGGACAGCCGTCGTCCGCCGGTACCGATCACGGTGTCGTAGCCATCCGGCAGGCGGCAGATGAAAGGATGGGCGCTCGCGGCGATCGCCGCCTCGACAATCTCCTCCCGTGTCGCGTCCGGACGCGCATAGGCGATGTTCTCTGCGATTGTACCCATGAAGATATAGGTCTCCTGGCTCACCATAGCGACAGAGCCGCGCAGCGAGGCAAAGGACAGGTCGCGGACGTTGATATCGTCGAGCAGGATCTCCCCCTGCTCCGCGTCATACAGCCGCGAGATCAGGTTGACCAGCGTAGATTTGCCCGCGCCGGATTTGCCGACGATGCCGAGCATCTCCCCGGGCTTTACATCAAAACTGATATCGTGCAGGACCGGCTTGTTGGGCTCATAGCCGAAGCTGACGTGACGCAGCTCGATCTTACCCTTCAGTTCCTTCTGTACGGCATCCGCCTTTTCCTCGATCTCCGGAACCGCGTCCACGATCTCAAATACCCGCTGGGCAGCGTTCATGCTGTTGGACCACCACTGGAAAACGTTCGAGAAAAAGTCGATCGGTCCCTGCAGCATGGCCAGATAGTTGACGAAGGTCAGCAGCATGCCGTAGCGGAAATCGCCGCCCGACTGCAAAATCAGGATCGCGCCGATGCTCCAGACCAGCAGCGTCGGCAGCTCCCGGCCGGTGGAATACGCCGCGTTGAACAGGTTGCGGTACTTCACGATATTCATCTCGGCATCCCGCACCCGGTTATTGACCTTGTCGAAGCGGACATCCTCGTTCGACTCCTGGCCGAACGCCTTGACAACGCGGGCACCGGTGAAGTTGTCGTTCAGAACCGAATAGAGCGACCGGGTGACGCGCGCTTGACGGCCGTGGGCGTGCCAGAGCTTCGGCTGCAGATACCGGCTGATAAAGAACAGCGGCGGCAGCAGGAAGAGCGACACAATCGCGAGCTTCCAGTTCATCGAAAACATGATGCCCGCCGTCAGCAGCACGGTGAACACATTGAACAGCAGATAGGGCAGGCCGTCAATGAAGAAATGCATCACCTCATTGGCGTCACCGTTGACCCGCTGCATC
>USLV01000081.1 GCA_900555705.1 uncultured Oscillospiraceae bacterium
AGATCTACACTTCTAGCTTCGTCGGCAGCGTCAGATGTGTATAAGAGACAGTAGTGGGTGGTGGCGGCGATGCGCGCGCCCTGACGGCGGAGCTGCTCGAGGATGGCGATCGCGAGCGCGGCGCCCTCGACCGGGTCGGTGCCTGCGCCGAGCTCATCCAGCAGTACGAGGCTGTGGCCGTCCGCCTTGCCGAGGATACGGATCAGGTTGGTCATATGGGCGGAGAAGGTCGAGAGCGACTGTTCGATCGACTGCTCGTCGCCGATGTCGGCGAGCACGCCGCGGAACACCGAGAGCGAGCTGCCGTCGCTGACCGGCGGCAGCAGGCCGCACATGGTCATCAGGGTCAGCAGGCCGAGCGTTTTCAGCGTCACGGTTTTGCCGCCGGTGTTGGGGCCGGTGACGACCAGCGTATCGAAGCTGCCGCCGAGCTCGACGTCGATCGGCACCACCTTCTGCGGGTCGATCAGCGGATGGCGCGCCCGGCGAAGCAGGATATGACCGTCGTCGGTGACGCGGGGACGCACGGCTTTCATCTGGTAGGCGAGCCGCGCCTTCGCGAAGATCAGGTTGAGTTCCATCAGGACCTGATAGTCCTCGATGATGGCATCGGCAAATCCGCCGGTCTCGGCCGACAGCTCGGTCAGAATACGATCGATTTCCGCCTCCTCGCGGGATTGCAGCACTCGCAGGTCGTTGTTCGCCTCGACCACGCCGATGGGTTCGACGAAGACGGTCGCGCCGGAGGCGGAGGTGTCATGGACGAGGCCGGGGACCTCGGCGCGGTGCTCCGCCTTGACCGGCACGACAAAGCGGCCGTCGCGGATGGTCACAATCGGATCCTGCAACAGCTTCTGACAGGCGGGGGAGCGCACCATTTTGTCGAGCTGATCCCGCACACGCTGGGAGGCGGCCCGCATCTTCCGGCGAATATCCGCGAGGGCGGGGGAGGCATTGTCGGCGAGCTCCTCTTCGGAAACGATGGTGGTCGCGATTTTTTCCTCGAGATATTTGTTCGGGGAGAGCACCGCGAAGCGGTCGTCAAGCACCGTCTCGACCCCGGCGCAATGGGCGCGCCAGTCGGCGAGCGAGCGGATCACCCGCAACGTCTCGGCGATGTCGAGAAATTCGCGCAGCGACAGCACCGCTCCGGCGCCCGCGCGGCGCAGCGCGTTGGTGACATTTTTGATCTGCCCGAAGGAGGGGGAGCCGAAGCCTGCCATCAGCCGGCAGGCGTCGTCGGTCTCGTCAAGCAGCCGCTGCACCTCGCCGAGATAGGACGAGGGCGTCAGCGCGCGGGCCAGCGCCGCCGCGTCGTCGCAGGTCGTCTGCGCCGCGAGCAGCTCCAGCACCTTGTCGAGCTCGAGGGAGAGATAATTTCGGTTCATAGGGGTGTCCTTTCTATGGCGATCCAACAGGCCGTTGCCCCGCCGGAGGCGGGGCTTACGGCGCTACGGTGTGGTAAAACTCCAGTGTCCGGAAGGAACGGCCGAGCTGGGCGAGGAGGCAGGCCTCGCTCGCGGCGGCAAGGGCCGGAAGATTCTCGGACGGCAATGTGAAGGAAAAGCAGCGTTCCAGGCCGCCGGAGAGCACATGGCGCATCGCGGCGAGCACCCCGCCTGGCAGCGGTATCACGGCATCCGGCGGCATCGCGGCCGCGCAGGCGGCGCAGCAGAGCACCCCGTCGTTCGGGAGCAGTCCCATCTCGCCGCCGGTTTCCCCGCAACGCGCACAGCCGTCGAGCGACGGCATATAGCCCGCGCCCGCAAGCAGGCGCAGCTCCACCACCGCCTTCATCAGCCGGGGCTCCCGCGCGTCGCTGCCGAGAAAATGCAGCGCGTTGAGCAACAGCCGGAGCGGTTCCTCCGCGGGCTCCTCCCGCGGGCAGATCACCCCGGCAAGCTCACAGAAATACTGCGCCAGCGCCAGCTTTTCGATATCGGCACGCAAGTCAAAAAAGACGTGCAGCGGCTGCGCGTCCTGAATTATGTATTTATCCCGTCCCTCCACGAGGGAGAGACGGGAATGGGACAGAAGCTGGGTCGCGGCAGCGCTGCGGCTTTTCAGCTTGCGGGCGCCACGAGCCGAGGCCCGCAGCACCCCACGTTCCCTCGTCAGGACCGTCACAAATTTGTCAGCCTCGCCAACCGGATGTTCCCGGATGATCAGCGCGTCGGTTATCAGGGGCATGGGCGGTTGTCTCCTCTTTGGCCGCGCTGTTCTGCGCGGCGGAAATGCCGCGATAGCGGAGATAGTCCTCCACACGGCCGGTTGTCCGGAATTTGTCCCAAAGCGGTTCGTTCATGCTGTCGTCCCTCCGTCGTCTTTCTGCCCTTAGTGTTCGGCAGACGGGCGGGGAGATACAGGGAAAATGCAGCCGGGAAAAATTTCCGGCTCAGAGCTGGTAGCCGAAGCTGGTCAGCAGGCCCTGGCGATTGCGCCAGTCCTCCTTGACCTTGACCCAGCATTGCAGGTTGACACGGACGCCGAACAGCGTCTCCATATCCTGCCGCGCAGCAGTCGCGATCTCCTTGAGCATCGCGCCGCGCTTGCCGATCACCATACCCTTGTGGCTCTCTTTTTCGCAGTAGATATAGGCCTCGAGGTCGAGGATCGGCCCGTTGTCGGTCTCCCGCTCGCCCATCCGCTCGATCACGACGGCGATGCCGTGGGGGATCTCCTGGCGGAGCAGCAGCAGCATCTTCTCCCGCACCAGCTCGGCGGCGATCACCCGCTCCGGCTGGTCGCTCACCATGTCGTCGGGGAAGAAATGGGGGCTTTCGAACGCAAATTTCGAGAGCTCCGCGACCGTCTCTTCGACGCCGTCTCCGGTCAACGCCGAGGCCGGCAGGATCGCCGCAAATTCATATTCCGCGCGCCAGAGGTCGATGCAGCCGAGCAGCGCGGCTTTATCGGCGAGGGTGTCAATCTTGTTGATGACCAGCAGGACGGGGAGCTGCTGCGCGCGGCACTGGGCGAGCAGCTTCCGCTCCTCCTCCCGGACAGCGGCCTTCGGCTCGACGACCAGCATCGCGGCATCGACGCCCGAGACCGCTTCGCCGATGGATTTGACCATGAAGTCGCCGAGGCGGGTGCGCGGCCGGTGGGCGCCGGGGGTGTCGAGAAAGACAAGCTGGGTCGCCCCGCTTGTCAGTACCCCCATGATGCGGTTGCGGGTGGTCTGCGGCTTGTCCGAGACGATGGCAACCTTCCGGCCGACCATGGCGTTGAGCAGCGAGGATTTTCCGACATTCGGGCGGCCGATGATGGCGATAAACGCGGAACGGGTGGATTCGCTCATGGGAGATACCTTCCTTATTTTCAAACGTTGTTTTTCGGCGGCGCGTTCCGGAATGCAAACCAGAACGCTACCGGCAGGGAGAGTGCCAGCAGCAGCGGCTTCTGCGGATAAGCCAGAAAATCCGCTGCGATTTCGGCAAAGACGGCGGGACGCCAGAACAGTGCCGCGCCGACCGCGACGGCGGCCAGCGCCGCGAGCAGTACCGCGCCTGCCGCCGCATCCTTCGCGATGCGGGCGGTTTCCCGGCGCTCACTGGTAGCGGTATCGACCGCCTTTTCGATCGCGGTGTTGATCGCCTCGGCGGTGGGAACCAGACCGAGTGTCAGCAGCAACACCGCCCATTCGCTGCGGGTCAGCGGGAAATAGCCCGCGAACAGCAGCACATAGGCGCCGACGGTCAGATGGATACGGAAATTGCGCTCCCGGCGAAGGCAGTACCAGATACCCCGCCCGGCGTAGACAAATCCGCGCAGAAACGCCGCCAGCCGATTTCTCATCGGCGCTCGTCCGGCATCACATAGCTCTCGCCGCGCGGCAGGCCGATCACTTCCATGACAGCCTCCTCGCGTTCCCGCATCCGCACCGCCTCGATGCCGCCGCCGACATGGTCATAGCCGAGCAGGTGGAGCATCGAATGCACGGTCAGATAGCCGACCTCACGCTGTAGCGAATGGCCGAACTGCTCCGCCTGCTGGGCGCAGCGCTGGATCGAGAGCACGATGTCGCCGAGCTGCTTCGCGCCGGTCGCGGGATTGACGTCATACCGGCCGTTCTCGCCGAGCGGGAAGGACAGCACGTCGGTCACGTCGTTGATGCGGCGCTGGGCGCGGTTGATCTCGAGAATCTGGGCGTTGTCCACGATCGAGACGTCGACCTCCGCGGAGCCCTCGAAGTTCTCCATCTCGAGAACGGCGTGGCAGCAGCGGCGGATCAACAGACGGATACCGGTCGGGATCTTGAAGGTTCTCTGCTTGTTTTCAATAACGACCTTGATTTTTTCCATAGGGCTTCTCTCGCTTTCCGTCTTCGATTTTCTGGTACTTTTCATATGCTTGGATAATGCGCTGGACAAGCTGGTGACGGACGACATCCTTTTCCGAGAAATGGCAGATCGCGATGTCCTCCACATTTTTCAGCACCCGCGACGCCTCGCGCAGACCGCTTTTTTTGCCGTCCGGCAGGTCGATCTGGGTGATGTCGCCGGTGATGACCATCTTCGAATTGAAGCCGAGGCGGGTCAGGAACATTTTCATCTGCTCGGGCGTGGTATTCTGAGCCTCGTCGAGGATCACAAAGCTGTCGTCCAGCGTCCGGCCGCGCATATAGGCGAGGGGGGCGATCTCGATGTTGCCGCGTTCGAGATATTTCTGGTAGCTCTCGGTGCCGAGCATATCGAACAGCGCGTCATAAAGGGGGCGGAGATAGGGGTCGACCTTCGACTGAAGATCACCGGGCAGGAAACCGAGCTTTTCCCCCGCCTCGACCGCCGGGCGCGTCAGGATGATGCGATTGACCTCCTTCGAGCGGAAGGCGTTGACCGCCATCGCGACCGCGAGATAGGTCTTGCCGGTACCGGCCGGGCCGACACCGAGGGTCACGGTGTTGCTCCGGATCGCCTCGACATAGTGCTTCTGGCCGAGGGTCTTGGCCTTGACCGGGCGGCCCTTCGAGGTGATGCAGATGCTGTCGGAGGAGAGCTGGGGCAGCTCCTCGTCGCTGCCCTCGTCGACAAGGGTCAGCACATAGCGCACGTTCTGCTCCCCGAGCTGCTCCCCACGGTTGATGAGCTGCAAAAGCCCCTGGATCGCGCGGACGGCCTTTGCGACGTTTTCCGCCTCGCCACTCACCTTCAAATCGGTGCCGCGGCTGAGAATATCCACCTGATAGTGCTGCTCGATCAGCCGCACGTTTTCGTCGAAGCTCCCGAAGAGGGAGACCACCTGCTCCATCCGGTCGACATTCAAAACCTGTTCAAACATACCGGTTCCCCACCATTTTCCTTCCCGTCCGACCGTCGGCCCTTTCGGAGAGAAACGACAGCACAGACTCTTTACGTAAATTATATTATATCAATAGTTTTCCTCTTTGTCATTGCTCAAAATAGACAAAATATTCAGGTCGATCCATGGAATTGGGCGGAATATACCCGTCTTTTTGTAAAATTTTCGATAATTTTCAGTTTGAACTCAGCAGAAGCGGCTCTTCGACGGCGATATCCTCCACACAGTCATAGCGGACGGTCAGGATGTAGCAGCCGTCCTCGAGCCGGACTTCCTCGTGCCTTCCTGTGATCTCGGCTTTTTCGAGTGTCTCCCGCTCCTGCCGCGCGATCTCCTCCGCCGCGAGCGTCGCCGCCTCCTCTTCGGTATAGGTGACGGTCTGGTCCGCGAGGCAGGTATAGCGCCGCAGACGCAGGCCAACCGGGAGCGGAACGCCGCCGATGGTGACCGGGCAGTCCGCCTCCTCGAGCAGGATGTCCGCCGGGACTTCGCCGCTTGTATAGAGCGGAATGAAAAACTGGAAGAACTGGAGAGTTGGCTGGAGAATCTCCCGGCCGGTTGGGCGTTTCTCTACCTGTGTCAGCGGGATGCGTGCTTCCAGTGTGTGTGTGGTCTGGGCGAAGATGCGTCCCTCCGCGCGGCGGAGCAACGTGCCGCCCTCGCCGGTATCGACGATGCCGCTGATCAGCAGCGAGCCCTCCGCGACTGCGTCTCCCGGCTGCACCATCGCCTGGCCGCCTACCGCCTCCACCTTCACGATTAACCCGTCCCGGCGTGCTTTGATATTGGAGGGGGCGGTTGGTTCCGGCTTCGGGGCGTCTTTGTCCCATTCGGTGATGTCGATGTTGGCGATGCTGCCCTCGAGGTTGACCGCGAGCCAGGAGACATCCTCGAGCTCCCGCAGCGCCTGTAGCTGGATCGCTGTCAGATCGAGCGCATTGCGTTTTCCACCGATCCGGACACCTGCCGATTCCATCGTCGACAAAATGGCGGCACGATCGGCGGTTTCGAGACCGTTGATCCGAATGACCCAGATCCGGCCCGTCAGCCCCTGCAGCAGCAGGAAATAGACAGCGAGACCGGCCGCGATGCCCCAGCGGGCGTGGTAGCGGCGCAGAAAAAAGGGAACGCCGTGGCGTTCCCGGATC
>USLV01000082.1 GCA_900555705.1 uncultured Oscillospiraceae bacterium
TCGTCCCAGCGCTCGTCGTCCTCCAGACCGTTGTAGCCATAGTAGATCGTCGAGAGGGGTGTGCCGCTCGTCGTGCCCGCCGTGCCGTATTCCGTCACATTTTCGATGTTCCCGTTCGAATCGTAGAGATAGACATACGTCCGGTTGTTCTTGTAGTCGTTATCCTGCATCAGCCAGTTCTGCTCGTTGTAGATGTACTCGTGCAGGCACTGGAGGCTGTCGTAGATATACGTGATGTTCCCGTTCGCATCGTAGTAATACTCGAGCTCCCGGTCACTCCCGTTTTTCAGCGTCTTCAGCCGGGTCGTGGTCTTGTTGGGATTGTCCTCGTCCGTTTCATAGCTGTAGGTGGTGTTGTACCAGGTGCCGTCCTCCATCCTGAGCTGGCGCATCGTCCGCCGGTTCAGCTCGTCGTAGCTGTAGTGCAGCACCTGCTTCATGGACGGCGAGGCGGACTGGTCGGCGGAGGATATCGTGCTCTGGCCGTAGTAGACGGCGTCGACACGGTCGGAGCGGCCGCTCTGGCCATAGAGGAACTGCGTCTTGCCGAGACGGTAGCTGGAGCCAAGCGGCGTCACGACGCTGTAGCTCCCGAGGCGGTTGGTTCGCGCCTCATAGGCATACTCCAGACGGCTCGTCAGCGTGCCGGGCGTGTTCCCCGTCCCCGACGTCAGACGGACACCGGCCAGCCGCCCGGCAAGGTCGTAGACATACCGCGTACTGTTCTCCGCCTCATAGTCCCGGACAAGGCTCAGCGCACCCTCCGCATTGTACGCATAGCGCGCCGCCTCGGTTCCATTATACTTCACCGACGTCAGACGGTCAAGATCATCGTAAGCATAGCGCTTCACAAACGCTGTGCTGCCGCTTCCGCTGCCCGTCGTCAACGAGGTCAGCCGGTTGCGGCTGTCATACGCCTTTGTCGACAGCAGGATGCTCTCGCCGTAGGACGGCTGCACGTGCACCGTTGTCGGCAGGCCCATGCTGTTGTACCCGAACCGGTAGCTCTCCCCGTTCGCCACCTCGATCGCCGTCAGGCGGTCCTTTTCATACGTGTAGGCATACGCCAGGCTCGAGGGACTCCCCCCAGCGCTCAGCTGCGCCTTCGCTGTGACCCCCGTCTGGCGCCCCAGCGCGTCATAGGTATAGGATATCGCGTGATTGTTCCGCTCGGAGGCCGGGGCCGCGTTCCCGTTCGGGGACAGCACCGACGAGACCTGACCCTTGCTGTTGTAGCTATAGCTCGTCTTGCCGCCCGACGCGTCGGTCACGCTCGAGAGCTGGTTGCCGCTGTTCTGATACGTCGCGGAGGTCTTGATATGCGCCCCGTCGGTCGCGCTCGGCTTGTACTCGATCACATACCATCTCTGGCTCAGCGAATCGGCGTCATAGTCGCACTGCCGGATTTCCCCGAACTCGCCGGTATCGGTCGAACCGTCCGGCTGCCCGTCCAGCGCCTTCGTATACTCGCTCCGCCCCGTCATCAGCGTGAACGTGCCGTCGCCGTTGTAGACAAACTTGAAGTGCTGGGCGAAAGCGCCGGTTGGCTCCCCACTCTTCTGCATGGTGGCATTGGCATTGTGGTGCGCGCCGCTCACATCCAGCGACACCACCCCGTCATATGAATCCATGCGATAGATCCCGTCCGACATCCGGCTGAGACGCCACCGCTGGTAGTAGTTCCCCGGCCACCAGGCGATGTTGTGCAGCACCGAGCCGAACGTGCCTTCGCCGTTGTCCATGGCATTGCCCGAATACGCATTGCGCAGGTAATAATACTTGCCGCCTTCGATGGTGCTGACGAACCGGTCGCTGCCGGTGACCGCACTGGTCGGGTTGCCGTACTGGTCATAGCTCAGCTCATACCGCAGGCCGTCTGTGCTCTGGGCGTAGAGGAGGTTGCTGTGATGCGCGGTGTCGTAGGTGTAGAAGAACTGGCTTCCGGAGGGGTTCAGCAGCTTGGAAAGGCGGTCGTCGTTGTATCCAAAGGTCGACGCCGTTTCCGCCGCGTCCACGCTGCTGACGAGGTTGCCGTCCTTGTCGTATTCATACGACTGGCCGTAGATCTCGCGGTAGACGAAGGGCGCGGTGAACTGCGCGGTGTTCAGGTTGTGGTTATAGGTGAAATAGATGCGCAGGCCGCTGTAAGCTTCCTTTGCCATGGCGGTGCCGCTCACAAACTGCCACTCGTTCGTTGCGTAGTTGAAATTCGCGATGGCGGGCTCCCCGATGTTGTTTCCGCTGCTGTTCATAAAGTTCAGCTCGATATGGAAGTCCGGATTCACCGTCGAGGACGAGGAGGTCTTCGGGTTGTTCTCTGTCGAGATCGAGGGCGCCTTGCCCCAGCCGCCGAAGGACCAGGTGTCGCCCACACGGCCGTTTTCCACCCAGATCTGCTGGCAGCTCGACATCCAGCCCGCGTTTCCGCCGATATCCAGCCGGGCACGCTTGCTCGGCGAGCCGGTATCGGTCACGACCGTGCCGATGCTCGGCGACCAGCTGTTCTTCCCGTCCGTGAAGCCGGGGTTTTCGACCAGATTGAACTGGTTCGCGGCCTCGCCGCGCTCGAGCTGGATATCGTCGAAATACGCCGTGCCGGTGGTGTCGCTGTTGACAAAGCCCACCACAACCCGCAGCCGGTAGCCCGCCGGGCAATCCACTGTACAGCTCAAACGCTCCCAGCCGCTTCC
The DNA here is from genome assembly GCA_900555705.1 of uncultured Oscillospiraceae bacterium. Lineage (GTDB taxonomy): Bacteria > Bacillota > Clostridia > Oscillospirales > Acutalibacteraceae > UMGS1858. The sequence continues at coordinate 2,691 of USLV01000082.1, forward strand.
GGTCGACCGCTTCTGCGGCTCCGAATACGTCGTCGAGGCCAGCGTGCCGCTCGAGGTCCAGAGCTCGATGCCCACATACGCGCCGCTTCCGGCGAGAGTGCCCGTCCGCACATACGCCGAGGCTGTGTAGCTGCCCGCCGCAAGGCCACTGTGATCCTGATGCGCCAGCGCCGCTCCCGTTGTGCCGCTGCTCTGGGTGATCTGGATCGATCCGTTCGAGGTGCGGCCGATCGAGCTGTTGCGCGTGACGCTCGCGGTCTGGGTCGAGCCCTTGGAGAAATAGGTGTTGAAATTGCTCGCGAGGGCGTCATAGATCTGGGGATCGCGCATCAGGTTGACCACGCCCACGCGCGCGCGGGACACCGACTTCAGCCGGTTGTGCTCCATGCTCTTCGTGCTCGTCGGGTCGCCGAACTGATACGACTGACCCAGCGACGCATTTTTGTTCACAACCCCCGTCGTCTGGCCGAAGTTGTTGAACTGCCAGAGATACCGGTCGCCGGTGTTGGTCTCGATCGCGGTCGCGTTGTGCAGATAGGTAAAGCTGTACCGCGTGTTCACCGTCGAGGTGGTACCGTAGGTCAGCGTCGCCACCGCGTGCAGCCGGCCAGACGACCGGTAGCTGACGGTTGTGCGGGTGCCGTCGATGCCGCTGATGCTCGTGATGTAGCTCCCGCTGTAGCCGATCGTCGTCGACTGCGAATCCGGATACCGGATCCCGGTCAGGTTGCTCCCGCTGTAGGTATAGGTCACGGCGTCCCCGTCGCTGTCGGCGATTTTCGAGAGGCGCGTGCCGCTGTAGGTGAGGGTATACGCCCGCCCGGCGCCGTCGGTGATCCGGCTGATTTTGTTGCCGGACGAATAGCTGATCGAGATGCTGTTCCCGTTCGTATCCGCAATCTTCGTCAGGCGGCCGCTCGAATCAAAGGTGCGCTTGTTCTTTGCCTTGTCTGTGACGACATAGCCCGCGCCGCTCTTCTCGAGGCTGAGCCCGAGGCCGTCCTCGTCCTCGCCGGTGGTATCGTCGGCGTTCTCGAAATAGAAGTAGTGGTCGGTGCCGTCCCCGTCGGTCAGGTAGTAGCGGAACCCGAGGCTGTAGGCGTCGTTTTCGTCGTTCACATCGTCGGGGACAGCGGTGATGTTCATGTTGTAGTTCAGCCGCCAGCCCGCGCCGTAGCCGATATCCGTCGTATCCGAGGCGTTGTAGATATGCTGGATCGCCACCGGCAGGCGGTTGCCGTCGTTGGCGATGTCGTCCTGCACCACCACGAGGTTGCCGTTGTAGTTGTTGACGCTCGCCGAGCCGCTCCGTCCCGCCCCCATCGAGGTATACGTCCAGTAGTCCTCAAGGCCCTTCGTGTCGCGGTAGGATATGACAAAGGCCGGGTCGCCCTTAAAACTCGCGTCGTTGTGGTCGCTGGACAGGAACTGCGCGCTCCCGGCCGGCGCACCGCCGCTCAGGTTTTTCGCGCGGATCAGGATGCCGTAGTTCGCGCTGCCGGTCATCCAGTCCTGCATCGCGGCCGTGATATCGAAGCTCTGGTAGCCTCCGTATACCATGCCCGCTGTGAATACATAGTCGAGGGCGTTCGACACATAGCTGAGATTCGGGTCGTTGACCACGCCACGCGGACTCTCGGTCCAGTTTTTCGTCACACGGTAGGCCTCGAGCCGCAGATTCTGCGCCGAGTTCGTATAGTTGTAGAGATACATCCGCGCATTGATCACGCGGGCGTTCTTCGGCAGCTCGGGGAAATCCGTCTTGACCAGCGCGCCGAGCTCGGTATTCTGGTTATGATAGCCGACCTTCAGGTAGGCCTCGCCGACGGTGGTGGCGGTGATGCTGTTGCCGAAGCTGACGACCGCGTCCTCGATGTCCTTGTAGGTGCGGTTCGGGCGGAAGGTCGGGTCGAGGGTCACGGGATACTGCCGGTCGGCCGCGTCCAGCCAGTCTGCGTCCGGCGTCAGGGTATACCGGCAGCCGTCCGCGGTCTCCTCGAGCGTCACTGTGATCGCTGTACTCTCGGCGTCCGCGCTGTCGAACATATACGGTGCGTCGATCACCAGCACCGGCTCCGCATCCGCAGGTGCGCCCGTCTCCACAAACCAGACCGACTGATCCGGCTGCAAGACGGCGCTCAGGCCTTCGAAGGTGAGGTCAAAGGAGAAGGCGGTCTGCGCCGGCCGGCGGTTCAGCACCAGGCTCTCCTTCAGCGTATCGCCGTGCAGATCATACCGCAGGTCGATATCCGGCAGCACCGCCGCATAGTCCACGCCGGATTCCAGCCGGTCCAGCGTGAGCCGTTCGGCGTTGCGCACTTCGATGGCGGTCGCCTTATCCGGTACCGTGATGACGGATTCTGCCGCAGACAGGCGGCTGATCGTGTCCGGCTGACGGGTCAGGGCGGCAACAGTGCGGTTGCCGCTGAGCGAGAAGCGGACGGTGTGGCCCTTGTGGCTGACCATCACCGGCGCATCGGCGGTCAGGGTTGAGGGCAGGCGCACCTGCAGGCTGCTCGCGGTATTTTCGAGATATGCCGCCGGCCGGGACTGCACATCCGCCGCAGCCGATGACGATGGCGCTGACTGCGCCACAGAGCCGCTCAGCTCCGAATCGAGCTTCCCGGTCAGCTCTGTGGCAGTCAGAGCAGCGGGACGAAGGGTGTTGTCGATCTCCTGCCACTCGCCGTCCTGCTCAAAATGCACCGGTTCGGGATATACGGCAGCCACATAGGAGCCGTCCTCCCGCAGGAACCGCTTGACGTTTTCCTCTCGCAGGGTGGTATCCTCGCCGATGATCGCGACGGCGCCGGTTTCCCCGGTGCCGGTCATCGTCACGCTGCCGGGCAGCGGTGTTTCCGGTGCGATCATGTCCGGCGCGGTCGTGCCGGAGGTCACAACCGGATCGTCCTCCTCCGCGAGTACCGCGGGCGCCATCTGCATCAGAAGCGCCAGCGACAATGTCGTCGCCAGCAGTCGCTTCCAGAGATGTTTTCTCATGTTTCCACTCCTCAATTTGCATAATGTGATAAATCTATGTCACAGAATAGATTTATCACACGGATTATATCACAACAATCGACAAGCAGAACCTATATTTTCCCATTTTTCCCAAAATCAGTCATTTGCACAATTGTCAATTCTAAATGTGGACAATCTTCATCATGAGGAAGGCCAAAACGTCCGTAAGTGCATGTAGTTCTTTTTCAAGTAGTCTCTCCGTACATGTATACGGGTCCCGGGCTTAGAGGCAAAAACAATCTTTTCAATTTGTGTGAGACGCATGAAAAAGATATTTCCCGCATTTCAGCAGTGAGAATTGAATCCTCGTATGTGAGGGTGTTTACAACTGAGCAGGCGAGCCGAGCGTTACCTTTTATAAAACAGATTACATTCGCTTTGTCAAACATAAATTTGATAGTTAAGTAATCACGCCCTCTGTTTCTAAAAAGCGGTCAAGCTGATATTGATTTTTAAGGATAACCATCTTCTGCTGGTAGGTTTTTACCGTGTTTTTATACCTCGTTTTTGCTTTTTTAGAACGGCCGTCTCGAAAAATCCATCGAGTAAATTCCCAATCAAATTTTTCACAACATCCATCTGCCATATCTGGACGCGTTGTTCCTTTGTAAGTTCGATACCTTTTATAGGCTCTCCACCAACCTGTCTCTTATACACATCTCCGAGCCCACGAGACCTCTCTACATC
>USLV01000083.1 GCA_900555705.1 uncultured Oscillospiraceae bacterium
GGACATCAAGACGTTGCTCGAGGAGGGCCAGCTCTGCCGCGGACTCACCGACTACGCCCTCGACTGGGGCGACATTGCGCCGCTGCTCGAACGGCGCGGCGCGATCCTGCTCGACGCCTTTGCCCATTCGGGGCAGGATATCCGCCTCGCCTCCCTCTATAACGTGACGGCGCGACAGCTTCCGGTCTGGTCCGGCGGCATCGACCTGCTCTGTGAGGATCTCCGGGATATGCTGCACCGCGGCATGTCCTGCATCGTGTTGGCCGGCGCGGAGGAAAAGGCGGCCGAGGCGCTGGCGGAGGATCTCGTTAAACAGGAGCTCCCGGCGCTCTACGCCCCTTCGCCGGACGCGCCGCTCAAAAACCGCGTGCTGGTAGTGCGCGGCGGACTGTCCTCCGGCTTTGAATTTCCCGACGCCTCGCTCGCCGTCGTCACCCACGGGCGGCTGAACGCCGCGCGGCGGCCCACACGGCGCGCCAGGCGGAGCAAGGGCGCGGAAATCCACAGCCTGTCCGAGCTGACAGTGGGAGACTATATCGTCCACGCAGCTCACGGCATCGGCCTCTACGAGGGAATCCACCAGTTGGAGGTGCAAGGGGTTGTCAAGGATTACATCAAGCTGCAGTACGACAAGGGGGACACCCTCTATGTCCCGGTCACGCAGCTTGACCTCGTCTCGAAATATATCGGCACCAAGGATGAGGTGCGGGTCAAGCTGCACCGTCTCGGCGGACAGGAATGGCAGAAGACCAAAACCCGTGTCCGCACCGCCGTCAAGGACATCGCGAAGGAGCTGATCGCGCTCTATTCAAAGCGCATGTCGGCCCCGGGCTATGCTTTTGATCCCGACGGGGAATGGCAGTACGATTTCGAGCGGCGATTCGAATATGCCGAGACGGACGACCAGCTCCGCTGTATCGACGAGATCAAATCGGATATGGAGCGGAGTGTGCCGATGGACCGGCTGCTCTGCGGCGATGTGGGGTTCGGCAAAACGGAGGTGGCGCTGCGTGCCGCCTTCAAATGTGTCTCTCAGAGCAAGCAATGTGCAATCCTCGTACCGACCACGATTCTGGCCTTCCAACACTACAACACCGTCGTCCGCCGGATGGAGGGCTTTCCGGTGCGGATCGAGATGCTCTCCCGGTTTCGCAGCCCGAAGCAGCAGGAGGAAATCCTGAAGCGCACGGCGCGGGGGGAGGTCGACATCCTCGTCGGCACCCATCGCATGCTCTCGAAGGATGTGTCCTTCCGGGATCTTGGGCTGTTCATCGTGGATGAGGAACAGCGGTTCGGCGTCGCGCAGAAGGAACGCATCAAGGAGATGACGCCGAACGTCGATGTGTTGACCCTTTCGGCGACGCCGATTCCCCGGACACTCAATATGGCGATGAGCGGCATCCGGGACATGTCGGTCATCGAGGAGGCGCCGCAGGACCGGCGTCCGGTGCAGACCTATGTGCTGGAGCACGACAACGGTATCATCACCGACGCGATCCGGCGGGAGCTCCGGCGCGACGGACAGGTTTATTATCTGCATAACCGTGTGGAAGACATTGAGCGGGTGGCGGCCGGGCTGCAAATGCGGATTCCGGAGGCGCGTGTCGGCTTCGCCCACGGCAAGATGACCGAGGAACAGCTCTCGGACATCTGGCGGCAGGTTCTGGAGCACGAGCTGGACATCCTCGTCTGCACAACCATTATCGAGACCGGCGTCGACATCTCCAACGTCAACACCCTCGTGATCGAAAACGCCGACCGGTTCGGCCTGTCCCAGCTGCACCAGCTGCGCGGGCGGGTCGGGCGTTCCTCCCGCCGCGCCTTCGCCTATCTCACGTTTGTGCGCGGCAAGGTGCTGTCGGATGTGGCGACCAAGCGGTTGGAGGCCATGCGGGAGTTCACGGAGTTCGGCGCGGGCTTCAAGATTGCGATGCGGGATATGGAGATCCGCGGCGCGGGCAACCTGCTCGGCGCGCAGCAGCACGGGCATATGGAGGCGGTCGGCTATGAGATGTATCTCCGGCTGCTGTCCGAGGCGGTGAACGAGGAGAAGGGCGGCGGTGCACCCGAACGGGATGCCGAATGCCTGATCGATTTGCAGGTGCCCGCGCATATTCCCGAGAGCTACATCGGCACCAACGCCCAGCGGCTCGACGTCTATCGCCGCATTGCGGACATTCGCACCCATGAGGACTCGCTCGACGTCTACGACGAGCTGATCGATCGCTTCGGCGAGCCGCCGGAGGCGGTGCAGGGGCTGATCGATGTCGCGCTGTTGCGTAACATGGCGGCCTCGGTCGGGATCTATGAGGTCAAGCAGCAGCAGGACACCCTGCTGCTCTATCAGCGCAAGCTGAATATGGAAACCGGCGCGCGTATGAACGCCGCTATGAAGGGGCGCGTCATGATCAGCGCCGGGGCAAAACCCTATTTCGCCGTACGGATCAAGGCTGGGCTCACGCCGCTCGACACGCTGCGGGAGGCGCTCGAGGCGGCGATCCCGGAAGAGGCGCGTGTCGAATAAACAGGGAAGGGGGGACGGGAAGCCGATGCGCTTCCCGTCCCCTCTTTGATGTTGCCCTCTGAAGCCCGTCTCGTCCCATGTGTTCCAAAGGAACCGATGAAGGTGCGATTTGAGTATCTCTCCGCCTGGAACCTGCGGCACTCTCATCTATCCGTCCTCAGTGACCCTGTCCGGTGCTTCTTCAACAAAAAATCCCCGGCTTTTTCGAACGGAAAAGCCGGGGACTTTGTTTTTATTCGGTTTTGTCTGTCGGGCGGCGCATGGTCAGGGAGATGCGCTTCTTCGCAATATCCACCGACAGCACCCAGACGGTCACGATATCACCAACCTTCAAAACCTCTGAAGGATGCTTGATAAACCGGTTCGTGATCTGACTGATATGTACCAGTCCGTCCTGATGCACCCCGACGTCCACAAAGACGCCGAAATCGATGACGTTGCGCACCGTACCGGTCAACTCCATCCCGGCCTTCAGATCCTCCAGCCCCATCACATCGGTGCGGAGCAGCGGCGGCGGCAGCTCATCGCGCGGATCGCGACCCGGCCGTTTCAGCTCCGCCGCCATATCCGCGAGCGTCGGCACGCCGACTCCCAGTTCGGCTGCAACCGCTTCTGCGCCTCTGTCGGCAAGCAGCGCGTCGACCGCCTCCACCCGGCCACCGCAGAGAGTCAGCAGCGCCCGCGCGGCGGCATAGCTCTCGGGGTGGACCGCCGTATTGTCGAGCGGCTCCCGGCTCTCCGGCACCCGGAGAAAACCCGCGCACTGCTCAAAAGCGCGCGGCCCGAGCTTCGGCACCTTTTTGAGCTGGGCACGGGAAGAAAAGGCGCCGTTCTCCTGACGATAGGCCACGATGTTCTTCGCGACCGTGCCGTTGATGCCCGCGACCCGCGCGAGCAGCGGCGCGGAGGCGGTGTTGAGATCGACGCCGACCGCGTTGACGCAGCTTTCGACCACGCCGTCCAGCGCCGCCGACAGCTGCGCCGGGGGCATATCGTGCTGATACTGCCCGACACCGATCGCCTTCGGATCAATCTTGACCAGCTCCGCGAGCGGATCCTGCAAACGACGGGCAATCGAGACGGCCGAACGGAGCGAAACGTCGTATTCCGGGAACTCCTCGGCCGCAAGCTTCGACGCGGAATAGACCGATGCGCCCGCCTCGCTGACCACCATATAGTGCAGGCCGGTATCCAGCTCCCGGATCAGCTCGGCGGCGAATACCTCCGTCTCATGCGAGGCGGTGCCGTTGCCGATGGCAAACACCCGGACGCCATATGCTTTGATCCAGCGCTTCATTTTGGCCTTCGCCTCATCCAGCTTGTTGTGTGGCGGCGCGGGATAGATCACACCGGTGTCCAGCACCTTGCCGGTGCCGTCCACCACCGCGACCTTGCAGCCGGTGCGATAGCCGGGGTCCAGGCCGATCGTGACGAAGCCCCGAACCGGCGGCTGCATCAGCAGCTGCCGCAGATTCATCGAAAAAACTTGAATCGCCGCGTCGCTCGCGCGGGTGGTCAGCTCGTTGCGGATTTCGCGTTCCACCGCGGGAAACAGCAGACGGTCATAGGCATCCTCAGCCGCGTCCTCCACAACCGGTGTGGCCGCCGACCGGCCGGGGTGCAGATGGAGAGAGCGCAGGATGTGCATGGCCTTATCCCGGTCGAAGGAGACCGACACGCGGAGCAGCTCCTCCCGTTCGCCGCGGTTGACCGCCAGTACACGGTGACCTGCCATGCGGGCAAGCGGCTCGGAGAAATCGGCATACATCTCATAGACCCCGAGCTCCTCTTTGGCCCCTTTCGCGACAAGCCGGCCGTTCGCCATGCAGACAACCCGCAGCCGCTTGCGCGCGGCGGCGTCATCCGAGATGCGCTCCGCAAGGATGTCCTTTGCACCCTGCAATGCGTCGGCCGCCGTCTCGACACCGCGCGCCGCATCCACATATGCCGCCGCGAGCACCAGCGGGTCGGCACAGTCCGGCGCCTGCTCATAGAGCGTATCCGCGAGCGGCTGCAAGCCCTTCTCCCGCGCAATGGAGGCGCGCGTCCGCCGCTTCGGCCGGAAGGGGCGATAGAGATCGTCGAGCTCGGTCAGGGTGACGGCGGCATCCAGCGCCGCTGCCAGCTCGTCGGTCAGGACGCCCTGCTCTTCGAGCGAGGAACGAATTTTGCCGCGCTGCTCCTCCATGCCGCGGAGATATTGCAGCCGCTGTTCCAGCTCCCGCAGAACCTGATCGTCCAGCGAACCGGTCATCTCCTTGCGGTAGCGGGCGATGAAGGGAATGGTGTTGCCGTCATCAATCAGTTTGACGGTATTTTCCACCTGCTGGGGGCGCAGGTGAAATTCAGCGGTAAGAGTAGCGAGAATATCCATGAAAAACCTCCGGTCTTGTCAATTCCAGTGCATAAAAACGGAAAACAGCCACCAGAAACACAGCGAGAGCAGGATGCTCAGGGCAATATACACGATCCGCAGAGACCTGCGCCGGATGTGCCTGGCCGACAGGCAGCAGAGCGTGGTCACCAGCACGACGATTACGCCCCAGAACAGGGCGGTGAAATGGTTGGCATTAAAGCCGTCCACACAGCCACAGCCCAGCCATTCGACAATCACGGCGCGGTTCAGCCACATATACGGAATAAACAGCAGGGGAAATAGCAGCAGCGGGCGGATCAGCCGCCATACTTTTGTCATCCCTCAGCCCTCCTCTGCCTGCGCAGCGCATACAGCTTGAGCACGGCGGTCTGGGTCTTGGCATCCGGCACCCGGTTTTCAAGCACCAGACGTACCGCCTCGTCGAGCGGGATGCGCTCAACCTCGAGGAACTCGTCCTCATCCGGCTGCATCTCGCCAAAGGTGAGGCCGGTCGCGGCATAGAGATGGATGATCTCGCCGCAGTAACCGGGGGAGGGATAGAGCCGTCCAAGAGGGACATAGTCCGCCGCTGAGGCGCCGGTCTCCTCCCGCAGCTCACGCCGCCCGGCCTCGAGCGGATCCTCGCCGGGCGAGAGCTTTCCGGCGGGTAGCTCCAACACCACCTCTTCATACGGATAGCGGAACTGCCGCACAAACAGCAGCTCGTCCTTTTCGGTCAGCGCGGCGATACAGACGCCGCCGGGATGCTCGATCACCTCGCGCAGCGCGGTCGCGCCGTTTGGCAGCCGCGCCTCATCCACCCGCAGGTTCACGATCTTTCCGCGATAGCGATACTCCTGCTTCAGCGGTGTTTCGGTCAGATTCATAGAAATCGCTCCTTCATCATATGGTAGAGAGTACCCTCGATGAACAAAGGGGGAGGTCTGTTTTCCTTTTATTCATCGAGAGCAGGCTAAACAGAAAGGGCTGAGAACGATGGACAGGATTGTGATGCCGCAGCCGGCGGACGCGGGTGCGGTTCGGGGTATGCTGTACGCTCTGCGGGGGCGCTACAGCTTTCTGGATATGATGCCGATCGGGCGCAGCGTGCTCGGCCGGGAGATATACGGGCTTCTGCTCGGCAGCGGGCGCGAACGGATTCTCTATACCGCCGCTTTCCACGCCCAAGAGTGGATCACGTCGCTGGTACTGATGCGGCTCTGTGAGGATATCTGCCGGGCGCTCGCGGGAGACGGGCGTATCGCGGAGATGGATTTCCGCAGCGCGCTCGCCGGACGCTGTCTCGTGATGGTACCGCAGGTCAACCCCGACGGCGTCGAAATTGCGCTCCACGGCGCCGCTTCAGCGGGCGAATATGCCGAGATGGTCGCGAAAGAAGGCGGCGACGAGCCGGGACGCTGGCAGGCAAACGCACGCGGCGTCGATCTGAACCACAACTTCGACGCTGGGCGCAACGAGC
>USLV01000084.1 GCA_900555705.1 uncultured Oscillospiraceae bacterium
ATGTGGATGCTAGACAACTTACATTTTCCTGTATAGGACTTAAGAGACGGAGTCATTTTCCCGTCTCTTTTTTCAAATATTTCCTCGGCATATTCACGAATTTCTGTTGCAATAGCTGGCTTTCCTCTTCCCAAAGTAGAAAAGATTCGTGCCCAAAAGCGTGCAAATCGGGATTCGGCCCGATAGATAATGGCAATAATGAATAAATTTTGAACGGATTTCCGGTCACAACCAACAAAGACGCAAGTTTTGTGACATCCTACTAAAAAATTGGGCGTCAGGGAGAAGATACCTATTGACATTCGCTGTTAATTGATATATGATAATAATCGTCAAGGGCCGACTGGCCGGTTCCCACCCGGGAAGGCGAGCGGCGGCTTACATATTATTTTATAGGAGGATTCCCTATGAGAAAAGCATCCAGACTGTTGGCTGTCTTGATGGCCGCGCTGCTGTTGTTCTCCGTTGCTGCCGTTGGTATCAGCGCGGATCGTCACAGTGCGCCCCCGAGTACGCCGCCGACGAAGACCATTCAGAAGATGGACAAAAAACCGACCATTGATGGCAAGATTGATGCCAACGAGGGTTGGGGAGCCGCTGTTGTTTCCTTCAGCGACAAGAACTTCGACGAGAAGACCGGTGGTCTCTGGTCCGACAAGAACATTGACGGCCTGACCTTCAAGCCGATGACCCCCGCGACTGTCAATGCGTACATGGGCTGGGACGAGACCACGTTCTATTTCGCCCTGACCACGCAGCAGGCTAAGCACACCAACACCGAGCACAACAAGCTCGACCTCTGGAAGGGCGACTGCCTCCAGATCCAGATTTCGAACAAAGAGGGCGGCACGCGGTATGAGATGGGCTTCGCCTACTCGACCTTTGGCCCGAAGAACCGCCTCGCTTACCAGTGGTTCCCGCTGCCCGCTAAGGAGCTGCCGAACGGCAAAAAGAACGGCTACTTCTATGCGGATCGCAACGAGAGCACCAAGACGACCACCTATGAGATTGCGTTGAAGGCCGATATGTTCGGCGGCAGCAAGCTGACTGCGAACAGCAAGATTCCGTTCTCCTTCGCGCTGCACCTGTTCGAAGAGTCCACCGATCCGCTCGCGGAGAGCTCCGGCTGCTTCTATGAGTGGGCCAGCGGCGTTGTCGGCGGCGACCTCGAGAAGGACATCAAGCAGGCCGCGGTTCTGACGCTCGGCACGCAGTCCAATAGTGGCGGCAACGTTAAGCCGGATCCGACCACCAAGCCGGCCCCGACTAAGACCAATGCGCCTGAGCCGAACAAGACCACTAAACAGGAGACGAACAAAACTAACGCGCCTGGCCCGAACAAGACCAATGCGCCTGGCCCGAACAAGACCAACAATCAGCAGACCAATGCGCCGATCAACACCACTGTTGGCGGTGGTGATGTGACCGAGGCGCCGACCACGACTCTGCCGGATCTGGATGAGCCTCTGCTGGAAAGAGTGCTGAAAGATCTCACTGAGGTCACCGATGAGGCGATCGTGAGCGCGCTGGCCGAGGCTGCGGACATGGATTCTGTGAAAGTGCAGACCGGCAATCCGGACGGCAAGTTCCTGCTGGTTGCGGACGATTTCCTGACTGTCTACTACCTCGACGGCGAGGAGTACAAGGCGATGGATCCCGACACCGAGTCGGTGGAAGGCATGTTCGTCTATGAGAACGAAGTCGGCGCCGAGACCGTTTATCTGGTTCTCCCGGCGGATCCCACCACTGTGGCTCCGGTTGAGACCACGGCTGCGGCGGACAACGACAATGTCACCACCAAGAAGGTTGCGACTACGGCTGCCGGCTCTACAGATGACGGCGACAGCGAGGGCGGTTTCCCGGTTTGGGCGATCATCCTGATCGTGGTTGTTGTGGTTGCCGGTGCTGGTGTTGCGGCGTTCTTCATCATCAAGAAGAAGAAGGACGGCGGCCTCCAGTAATGTCAACCTGTTGCCCTGAGAATGAAAAACAGATTGAATAGACCACCTGGTTGATTCCGACTTTCGAAAAGAAAGTGTTCCGAATTCTGATGGGCAGCGAGTGGAATCATGTTGGATTGCAACGTATGCCCGGACAACTGCTTGTCCGGGCATACCTTGCATAAAAGTATGGAAAGGCGCGTGAGAACATGTTCAAAAAGTCAATGGCATGGATTTTGTCCCTGGCACTTCTGGTCGGATCCATCGGTACTTTTGCGTTCTTTAGCCTGGCCGAGGATGAGGCCATTCCGACTTATGCAAAATTGGATCTTTCCACTGGTGAAGCGGTAGCCGTTAACGGTGAGGCGACACATAACCATGCGCAGGGCGAAACCAAAATGGCGGACGGCAACTTTGCCCGCTGGTATCCGGTGCACAACGCGGGCTTTGGCTTTAAAGTGAACGAGGGCCTCTTCGCGAAGGGCGAGGATGTCTCGGTTCTGGTGGAGTATTATCTGCCGAAAGCTACTATGGTCGGCGAGAAGGCTGCGGGCGATGTGGAGATCGCGGCTGCTTCCGACAACACCCGTCTGGCTATTATGTACCCGCATGGTGTGACGCAGGACGACAATTATGTCGTTAAGACTGAAGTGCAAAACAGCAGTACGCTGCGCCACCAGGCGGCTAGCGGAACGGTCGGAGCGCCTGCGGACAAATGGAATGTCGCGATTGTCCATCTGGACGGCGCGGACTTCTCGACGAACAGCCGCGAACTGCAGTTCATTTCCTGGAATGGCACCAATGAGTGGGACGGCTGGTTCGTCCGCAGTGTCACGGTTGCCAAGACCAGCGAAGTCAAAAAGGTTGTGAATTATGCCTATTCTGATCTGAATGAGGAGATCCCCTTCTATCCCGCATACAAGGGCGGCTCGATTGGTCTGAATATGTATAACGGTGAAGGCAAGACAGAGGCGGTTTACAGTGTTGTGGAGGGTAAAGAGGCTGTCACAATTGATAGCGGTTATCTCTTTGTCTCTGCTGACCGTTCGATCGTGCCGACGGATGCCGTCAATGTGGCGGTGGAGATTGAATATCTGGACAAGGGCACCCGTACGATGAATCTCCAGTACAACTCGACGGACACGGCTCTGGGCGAGCCTGGCCAGCATTTTAAAGGCAGCGAAAACATTACCTTTACGAATACGAACGAATGGAAGACGGCGGTTATTCGGCTGACGGACGCGGCTTTTAACGGCAAGGCGAACGGCGGCGACTTCCGGATTCCCTCCTCTGATCAGCAGCTGACCATTGCTTCCGTCAAGGTGGGTCTCTATTTCGACAAGACGGCGCTTGAGACCGCGCTGGCGGACGAAGTGACCGATCTGACCGAGTATACGGAGGAGTCGGCTGCCGCGTATACGGCGGCACTTGGCACCGCAAAGGCCGTTGCGGCGGACACCTTTGCGTCGGAAGAGGCGATTGCCAATGCGGCGACTGCTTTGACTTCGGCGAAAGACGCCCTCAAGAAGCCGGATACGCGGTATACGCTGAATGGTGCCGGCTGGAGTGCCGACGGGAACGCGCACGAGCTGCTGAACAGCACGATTGTTGAGAAGGAAGGCTACTATGCCGCACTGATTAAACACAATCATCTTCTCGCGGTCAAGGATGTCAATGAACTGCTGAAGGGCGTCTCGAACGTGACGTTTGAAATGACCTATTGGCTCTCCACCAATGAGGACTATGCCGGAGATAGGGACAAGATCCATCCGGCCAACCGTCGTCTCTTCATCGAATACAGCGGCGGCAAAAACGATAAGAGCGGCGAAGAGATGTACAATGTCGCAAAGCTCGAAACCGGCAAGTGGGCGACGCTGACCAAGGTGGTCACGGATGCCAACATGACGCACAACTGGCAGGGAGCCGACTTCGGCGTGCATTTCTTTGATGAGGGCGACGAGGGTATCTATATCCGCTCCTTCAAGGCCTATGCAACCGACGATCCCACGAAGGTGGTTTCGATTGATTTTGCGGCCGTGTCGCAGGAGCCGGATCCGGTTGAGGAGCCTTATACGCTGACCAATGCGACCTGGAATCCGGCTGCGGATACCGATACCGCTAATGCGCACTACGGCACGATTGTGCAGGTCGACTATAAGGATGGCCGCAAGACCTATGCGCGTGCGCTGCCGGATCACAACCGTGGTCTCGCCATTGGCGATGCCAACGGGACACTGGACGGCGTATCCAATATCACCTTTGAATTTGAGTATTATCTCCCGGTGATCGAGGGTGATACGGCTCTTGTGAACGATGCCAAGAATCGCCGCTTCCGTATCGACTATCTGGGAGATAACGGCGAGGGCGGTTCTGCCGGTAAGAGCGATGCCGAGAAGACCATCGCGAGCGGCAATGCCAAAGAGGGCGAATGGGCAACCTATAAGCTCGAGGTAACCAATGCGAAGTTTAACCAGAGTATGTGGAACAAGGCAGACTTCCGCGTGCTGTATTATTGGGGCGACAAGGCTTCGCAGCATGAACCCATGCTGGTTCGTTCGCTGAAGGCCTATGCGACCGAGGATCCCACCAAGGTGGTTTCGATCGAGTTCACAGCTGATGCGGAGAAGACGCCGGATCCCGATCCGGAAGTGAAGCTCGTCAACACGGGTGACACGGTCGATCCGGAAAAGGGACTCGAGATCAAGCAGGATAAGACCTTCGGCTTCCAGTTCCAGGAGATTCTGGGCTTGGAGACCGGCAAGCAGTATGATGTAAAGGTCACGTTCAACTACATGATTCCCGCCGAGGGCGGCAAGGCTCCCGACTGGTGGCAGGTGCACGCCTATGGCGAGGATTTCCTGACCGCGAATGGCGGCAGTGCGGAGAAGCCGCAGTATACGGGCGGCGGCATGTTTGCGCCGACCGACGGCTTCCAGCAGGGCGGTGCGGAGATCAGGAACACGTGGTTCAATGAGAATGCCGAAAAAGACACCTGGGTGACCGGTTCGATCACCCTGCCGAAGATGAACATCGCCGATCTGACGGCGGAGGGCATCGATCAGGGCAAGCTGTATGATGTGGAATTCCACATTGTCGGCGGCGGTGAGACGGATCCCTGCCTGTTCTGGCTGAAGGGCGTGAAGTTCGAGGCCAATGGAAAGAGCGCTGCCTGGGGTGAAGTGCCGGATGAGGGCGAGGAGCCGGATCCGGAAGTGAAGCTGGGCCAGCCGAACGCAATGAACGGCGAGAACACCACGATGGGCACCTATGAAGAGGTTCCGGCGATCGTGATGGATGGCAACAACGCGTGGTTCTGCTACAGCGATGCGTATCTGATCAGCAAAGCGCTGGGCATTACAGAGGAAACCGAGCTGGATTTCACTGTGAAGATGGCGTATTACTGGGACGGCGTGCCTGAGACCGCTACCTATACGGCGAAGAACCGTGCGGTGACCAATCTCGACGGCGCTTCGATGAAAGCCGATGGCTTCAAGAGCGGTAAATGGTTCGACCACACCTTTGAGTTCAAGGGTGCGAAGCTGGGTGAGACCGCGGAGAACAACAAGGATGAGTTCTTCTTTGCTTCCAACGTCGAGGGCAGTAAGTTCTATGTCCGCGGCATCGAGGTTACGGCTGTGATCAACGGCGAGACCAAAACCGCGCGCTGGGGCACCATGGCTGACGTTTCCGACAAGGAAGAGGAGCAGCCGCCGGTCGATGTCAAGCCGATCGTTGTGATCGACAAGATGGACGATGCGACCAACTACAACGGTTCTCTGGATAAGACCAACAAGAAGCAGGGTATCGGCGCTGTGACCAACAGCGGCACCAAGGGCGCTGAAGTGTCCGTCAACGGTAACAACGGTTCCCTGAACGTGGAGCTGCCGGAGAACTGGGCGACCGACTACTATGTCGAGGCCTGGATCTATGTGAGCAAGGCTTCGGCGATTGGCGAAGGCAGCTGTTTCGAGTTGTCGCAGGTTGTGGACAATATCGAAGTGCAGTACGACATTTCGAAGATGAATCTCCAGGACGGCTGGAACAAGGTGCAGATCAAAGTCAGCGATATGAATAATACGGCGATCGCGGATATGAAGACGATCAACCAGATCCGTTTCTTCTGCCTGAATCTGTCGGATGATCTGACGATTGCGCTGGATGACATCGTGCTGACTCCGTATGCGGGCGCGGCCAACACCAGCGATTATGGTAAGCAGGAGACTGCGAAGCTGACGAAGGCGATTGCGGATGCGGAGAAGGCTGACACTTCGAAGTGGACTGCGGATCAGAAGGCGACGCTGAAGGCTGCGATTGACGTGGCGAAGGCGATCAACGGCGATGAAGCGACTGTCCGCGATGTGCTGGTTGCCGCT
>USLV01000085.1 GCA_900555705.1 uncultured Oscillospiraceae bacterium
ATCTTATCCGTCTCTTCGATGAGCGTCGGGATGAAGCGAAGCGCGATCGACATCATCATCGCGAGCTCATGCACAGGGACCTTGATCTTCTTGAGCGGGCCCAGCAGGCTCTCCAGACCGTCCGTCAGGCGGATGGGAGAGGTCGTATACGTGAGCAGGAACGTTCCCATGATCAAAAGCGTGATGCGCAGCATCATCGTGATGGCGGCGCGCACACCCTCGATCGTGATGCGGAAGATCCAAAAATGGCACAGCTCCGTGCCGGGGGTGTAAAAGAGGTTCAAAAGCGCCGTGAACGCGATAATGAACAGCACCGGCTTTAATCCCTTGAAAAGCGCCTTCGCGCCCACGCGCGAGATGCGCACGGCGACAATCAGCGTCAGAATGAGAACGCCGTAGGCAATGTAGCTCTTCGCCGTAAAGAGCGCCACGACGTAGAGCACCGTGACGAGGAGCTTTGTGCGCGGGTCGAGCCGGTGGACGACGGTGTCGCCGGGAAAATACTGGCCGATGGTGATATCGCGGAGCATGCGGCTCCTCCTTTCCGGATTATGGGCGGAGCATCGGCAGCAGCCGTTCGGCCGCCTGCTCCACTGTATAGACATTATCGCCCACATCAATGCCGCGCGACCGCAGCTGCATGAACACCCTGGTCACAGCCGGGACGGACAGCCCGATCCGCTCGAGCTCCTCCGCGCGGGAAAAAACCTCCGCAACCGGGGCAAACATCGCCACCCGTCCGCCGTCCATCACCAGCACACGCTGTGCGATACGGGCGACATCCTCCATACTATGGGATACGAGCAGCACCGTGATACCGCTTTGCCGCTGATAGTCGGCAATCTGTGCGAGGATCATGTCGCGCCCCTTCGGATCCAGTCCGGCGGTCGGCTCATCGAGGATCAGCACCTCCGGCCGCATCGCCATCACCCCGGCGATCGCCGCCCGGCGCTTCTCTCCGCCGGACAACTCAAACGGGGACTTGTCGAGCAGCTCCGGCCGCAGGCCGACAAACGCTGCCGCATCCCGAACCCGCGTGTCGATCTCCGCCTCCGGCAGGCCCATATTTTTCGGACCGAAGGCGATATCCTTATAAACCGTCTCCTCAAAGAGCTGGTGTTCCGGGTACTGAAACACCATTCCGACCCGGAAGCGCACCGCCCGGATTGCCTTTGGATTTGCCCAGATATCCTCGCCGTTCAGCAGCACCCGCCCGGCGGTCGGGCGCAGCAGCCCGTTGAAATGCTGGATCAGGCTGGATTTTCCCGATCCAGTATGGCCGATCACGCCGATCAGTTCGCCTCCCTCGATCTCGAGGGAGACGTCCTCCACCGCCGTTTTTTCAAACGGCGAACCGACGGAATAGGTATAGGTCAGATGTTCGGCTGCGAGCAGCGGCATGGCGATCACCTCAGCAGTGCCGTGAGCGCGTCGGCGCACTCCTCGGCGGTCAGAATATCGGCGGGCAGGTCGACACCCGCCTGCCGCAACAGATAGCAGAGTTCGGTCGGCTGCGGCACGTCCAGCTCCACGGCACGCAGCGCCTCCACCTCGGAGAACACGGATTTCGGCGTACCATCCATCAGGATGTGGCCGTCGTCGATCACGACGACGCGGTCGGAGGCGGCCGCTTCGTCCATATAGTGGGTGATGAGCACCACCGTGATACCGCGCTCCCGATTGAGACGGCGGATGGTCTGCATCACCTCGCGCCGCCCCTGCGGGTCAAGCATGGCGGTAGGCTCGTCCAACACGATACAGTCCGGCTGCATCGCAATGATACCCGCGATCGCGACCCGCTGCTTCTGACCGCCCGAAAGCTTGTGCGGCGCGTGCAGACGGTAGTCGTACATACCGACCGCCCGCAGCGCGTCGTCCACCCGCTCGCGGATCTCCACCGGCGGAACTCCGAGATTTTCCGGGCCGAAGGCGACATCCTCCTCGACAATGGTGGACACCAGCTGATTGTCGGGATTTTGCAGCACCATACCGACGGTACGACGGATGTCGTATTTTCGCTCCTCCTCCGCCGTGTCCAGTCCGGCGACGAGAACCCGGCCGCCGGACGGCAGCAGAATCGCGTTGAAATGCTTGGCGAGGGTGGATTTCCCCGAGCCGTTGTGCCCGAGCAACGCCACGAAGGAACCCTTTTCGATCGACAGATCAACCCCGTCGAGCACCACCTGTGGCGGTTCGTTGGGATATTCATATTGAAAGCGCACATCCAGTGCCTCAATGATCGCCATGAACAGGCTCCTTTCCCAAAATCAGATGCCGAAATGGATGATATACCGTCCCTGTGCCTCCGCCGAACGAACCAGCCTCATCAGCTCGCGATAAGCGTCGTCCTTCTCTTCCGTCAGCACCCTCAAAAGCTTCGGGAGCGAAGCGGGTGGGATCAGCGTGATCCCGGTATAGGCGAGGCCGTGTGCCGGTTGGTCGAGGCCGTGGAAGCAGGTCGGCATATCCGCAAGCCTCGGCAACAGCGGTTCAATATACCGGTCATCCACCGACAGACAGCGATAGCGTTCCGGTTCATACGTCACATACAGACGCGCCGGCTCCGGTGGGGATTCCATAACCCCGAATTCATGCTTTGCCATTCTTGTCCTCCGCCGTCCACATCGCCGTTGCGCCGCAGGGCAGCACCAGCCCGGTCGCCGTCACCGGCAGCCCGATTTCGTCCGCCGACGTCCGGCCGCCGTGCCGCGGCGGGATCAACGAGGCAAGGATATATTGCATCACCGACGGGGACAGACCGGTTGTATAGGAATTGACGAGGAAAAACAGCGGCTGATCGGAGAGCAGCGCCGCGCAATGCTCCACAAGGCCATAGACCTGCTCCTCCAGCTTCCAGACCTCGCCGCCCGGCCCGCGTCCATAGGACGGCGGATCCATCAGGATCGCATCATAGGTGTTGCCGCGGCGCTGCTCCCGCTGGACAAATTTTCCGCAGTCGTCCACCAGCCAGCGCATCGGCCGGTCGGCCAATCCCGAGGCCGCCGCGTTCTCCCGGCCCCAGCTCACCATGCCCTTCGAGGCGTCCACATGTGTGACATGCGCCCCGGCCGCGACGGCGGCCAGTGTGGCGGCGCCGGTATAGCCGAAGAGATTGAGCACCCGGATCGGGCGGTTCGCCGATCGGATCATCGCCGCCATGGCGTCCCAGTTCACCGCCTGTTCGGGAAAGAGACCGGTGTGTTTGAAGCCCATCGGTTTGAGGTTAAACCGCAGCGCACCATAGCCGATCTGCCAGCTGTCCGGCATCCGGCGCAGGCTCTCCCAGTGCCCGCCTCCGGTCGACGAACGGAGATAGCAGGCGTGTGCCTGCTGCCAGAGCGGATGCCGCTTCGGCGTGTTCCAGATCACCTGCGGATCCGGGCGAACAAGGATATAATCGCCCCACCGCTCCAGCCGTTCTCCGGCGGAGGTATCCAGCAATTCATAGTCTTTCCAGTTCTCGGCTGCTCTCATAGCGGCCTCCCGTCATCATCTGGATTTTCAGGCGCCGATGGCGCTTTTGATCTTCTCGGACAGCTCGATGGCGAGCTTGTTGATCTCGTCGAAATCGCGCCCCTCGACCATCACCCGGATCAGCGGTTCCGTTCCGGAGGGGCGAACCAGCACACGGCCGTCCTTGCCGAGTGCCTCATTGGTGCGCGTGATCTCCTTTTCCAACGCGCGGTCGGCCATATAGGCCGCCTTGCCCGCCGCATCGGTGCGGACATTGACGATCACCTGCGGGTAGCGCTCCATCACCCCGCACAGACGGGACAGCTTCCAGCCCTTCTCCCGGCAGGCGCCGAGCAGCTTGATGGCGGAGAGCTGACCATCGCCGGTCGTCGCGTGGCGCAGCAGGATGATATGACCCGACTGCTCGCCGCCGAGTGCATAGCCGTGTTCCCGCATCTCCTCGAGTACATAGCGGTCGCCGACCTTTGTCGCGACCGGCCGGATGCCGTTTTCCTCGCAACAGCGGACAAACCCGAGATTGGACATCACCGTGCCGACGACGGTATCACCAGTCAGTTCGCCCTTCTCCTTCATACCGATCGCGAGCGCGGCCATCATCCGATCGCCGTCGATCAGGTTGCCCTGCTCGTCGACAGCCAGGCAGCGGTCGGCGTCGCCGTCAAAGGCCACGCCGCCGAAGCACTTGTGGGTCTTGACATATTCCGACAACACTTCGATGTGCGTCGAGCCGCAGTTATCGTTGATGTTGACGCCGTCCGGATGGTTGCTGAGGAAAACGCAGTCGGCGCCGAGATGAGAAAACAGCTTTTCCGCCGTCGCGCTGGCTGAGCCATTCGCGCAGTCAACAGCGAGCTTCATATCGTGCAGATCGATGTCGGCTGCGTCGACCAGATGACGGACATAGTCATCCACCGCCGTCTCGCAGCGAGACACCCGTCCCACATCGCCACCGACCGGACAGGGCAGCTCGCCTGCACCGTCCAGCACAATCGCCTCGATCTGCTCCTCCAGCGAATCCGAGAGCTTATAGCCCTCCTCGTTGAAGATCTTGATGCCGTTGTATTCGCAGGGGTTGTGAGACGCGGAAATCATGATGCCCGCATCCGCCTCATACCGCCGCACCAGGTACGCCACCGCCGGGGTCGGCACCACGCCGAGCAGCTGTACATCCGCTCCCACCGAGCAGAGTCCGGCCACCAGCGCGGCCTCCAGCATATCGGAGGACACGCGCGTATCCTTTCCGATCACCACGCGGGGACGGCGATGCTCCACCGCGGTCAGCACCGTCGCGGCCGCGCGGCCGATATTCATCGCGAGTTCACAGGTCAGCTCCAAGTTGGCAACGCCGCGCGCGCCGTCTGTTCCAAATAATCTACCCATTATGTCCGTCTCCTTTGGTCTATTTTATCGTTCAGCCGTTGTCCGCCGCATCAAACAGAGAGGGATTGCCCGTCTCCTCCGACGACGCCCCCGGTCGTGGTAGTCCCAGATGGTCATAGGCCGCAGGCAGCACCACCCGGCCGCGCGGCGTCCGGCTCAGAAAACCGATCTGCATCAGATATGGTTCATAAACATCCTCAATCGTGACCGCTTCCTCGCCGATCACAGCCGCGAGCGTATCCAGCCCTACAGGTCCGCCGTTATAATAGGAGATCATCGCCTCCAGCATCCGCCGGTCCACCATGTCGAGTCCCAGTTCATCCACCTCGAGGCGTCCAAGCGCAGCAGAAGCAGTCTCGGCGTTGATCTCGCCATGATTCATCACCTGCGCAAAATCGCGCACCCGCTTGAGCATGCGGTTGGCGATACGCGGGGTTCCCCGACAGCGGGAGGCAATTTCCAGCGCGCCGTCCCAGTCGCAGGGGATATCCAGGATATGGGCGCTGCGGGCCACAATCTGTCCAAGCTCCTCCGGCGTATACAGCTCCAGCCGCATCACCACACCGAATCGGTCGCGCAGCGGCGCGGACAGCTGCCCGGCACGGGTCGTCGCGCCAATCAGCGTAAATTTCGGCAACGGCAGATGGATCGAGGCAGCACCCTGCCCCTTTCCGTTGACGATATCAATCGCGAAATCCTCCATCGCGGGATAGAGAATTTCCTCGACCGACCGCGACAGCCGGTGGATCTCATCGATGAACAGTATAGTCCGTCTGCCATACATAGCCTTGGTATTCTTCGCCTCTTCCACAACCTTTTCCATGTCCTTCTTGCCCGCCGTTGTGGCGTTGAGCTGTCTGAACTCTGCTTTGGTTGTATTGGCTATGACCATGGCAAGCGTAGTCTTGCCGGTCCCCGGAGGGCCATAAAATATAAGCGAACTTATCTTATCCGCTTTTATCGCCCTGTACAAAAGCTTGTCCTTGCCTATAATATGTTCCTGTCCAACCACGTCATCAAGGCTGGTCGGTCTCATTCTTTTTGCCAGAGGAGAATCATCCTCCGAGAAATTCTCCCTCATATACTCAAATAAATCCATCTTTATGTCCCTGCCATCTAATATTCAGTGTCATAAGACACTTCGAAGCCCGATATCTTACAATAACGGGCTTCGCATGTATCAATATCATATCATCTACTTGATAATGTCCAGTTTCTTCAGCATGTCATTAAACTTCATGATATCAATCGGCTTACATATGTAATCATCATAATCGTCGCTGGCGAGATTACTGTCAAAGCTTGCCTCATCAAGTGCGCTGGTCATTATGACCTTCGATCTGAGCATCCTTGACACTCCGTGCTTTCTCTCTGCACTTCTTATGGATGCCAGAACTTTATCTGTCTCTTATACACATCTCCGAGCCCACGAGACCTCTCTACATCTCGT
>USLV01000086.1 GCA_900555705.1 uncultured Oscillospiraceae bacterium
TGTAGAGAGGTCTCGTGGGCTCGGAGATGTGTATAAGAGACAGCTGTCGGACAGCACGCGCATCGCCCTTTCCTGCACAGATACCGAAAAAGTGATCCGGGCGGCCGGACGGCTGGCGAACCGGGAGTTTCCCGCCGCGACCGGACAAAAGGGCCGGGAAACCCGCCGCTTCCTGAGCGCGATCACCCCGGACGGTCCGATCATCTTCCATGAGACGCTCCAGACCCTCTGTTCCCGTATCTATTCCATCGAGGACGAATACGGCGCCTCCTCACGGCTGCTGCTCGCGGAGCTGCGGCGGCTGGCGCTGGAAGCCGGACTCGATATCATCACCTGCGCCTGTCCTCTCTGCCCGGAGGAGAAGCTCGAGCATCTGCTGATCCCGTCGCTCGGCGTCGGCTTCACCACCTCCAACAGCCGTCACAAGGTGGATTTCCCCGCCTATCGCCGTATCCATGCCGCCCGCTTCACCGACGAGGAGCAGCTCCGCACCAAAAAGCAGCTGCTCTCCTTCAACCGCCGGGCGGCAAAGGAACTGCTCGGTGAGGCGGCCGCCATCGCGGCCGAGGCCCGGCAAAAGCACGACGAGATGGAGCGGTTCAGTATCGCCGCCATGGACTGGCACGCGGTCGACGCACTGACCGGCCGGGTAGTCGCGGAGATCGCCGCCCTCGCCGAAGGATAAGAGCGGCGGCCTGCATAGAGAAAAGCGCTCCGGCAGTTGCCGGAGCGCTTTAGTCATCCTCTATATCGATTCAGGTCAGATCGACAATTGACGTCGTCTCCGCGCGGTTTTCCGTCCGGATATCACGAAGGATGCCGTATGTCCCCAAAACGGCAAACACCGCGCCCACGCCCAGATTCATCAGCGTCCCGGCGAGGTATTCGCTTTCCGTCGCAAGCAGGGACCAAATCAACGAGAAGACATTCCCCAGCCCCGGATCGTGGATTCCCAACTCCGCCAACTCCTGCATGAGGACAATCGCATCCCCGGCAAAGGTACCGAGCAGCACGCCGAACAGCGTACAGCCGAGCACAATCCAGAACTTCGCCTTGCTGATCCGACCGCCCATCAGCTCATAGCCCTTTTTGGCCAGCCAACCGATCAGCAGGCCGAGCCAGCCGACAATCCAGCCGAACGAATAGAGAATCGCCCAGGGAACCGCGCCCGCCACCGCGCCGAACAGCGCGCCGAAGAAGCCGCGTCCATACCGCTTCTCCCCGGTCTCATACGCCATGTCCTTCTGCGCCGCCTGTGCATAGAGCTCCCGGGTGCAATCGACATGCCAGCACTGCGCCACCCCGTCAACCGCCTTCACCGCGGCCGCCTGCCCGGCAAGCGGCTGATGGCAGTGCACGCAGGTGTCCGCCCCGAGAGCGCCCGTCTCCCGCAGCAGCTCCAGCACCAGCCCGAGAAAATCCTGCATCCGTGCCAGCGTTCCGGGATTGTCGAGAAAGGAGAGCGAAATCCCCTGCTCATCCAATGTCGCCTGCTGCAACCGATACTCCTTTGAATGGGTCGGCTGGTTCAGAAAATCGGCGACACGCTCCCTCGACTGCGGCAGCACAAACGCGCTGATCTCCACCCGTTTGTACCCGAGTCCCTCCGAAAGCGTCAGCATATAGCCGTCCCTTACGCCATAGGTGATACCGGCCGTGGTGGTCATGCCCCACTCCTCACCCAGCTTGCGCAAACCCGTTCCAATCATACCGTTCTTCCTCTCCTCTACCATTTCCAACAGTATACCATTGCATAGAGAGGATGTCAACCGGACGGCAGCCGCAGATCGCACCGTGCCGCAATACCGCAGGCCTCGAAATAGCGGTCCTCCAGCGGAATCCATTCGTTCCGGAAGCGGTCGAGCATCGCCTCGCCGCTGCGCGCCCGGATGCGGTGTTCCCGCTCCTCCCAGGGCGTCTCCAGAAACACCGCGCCGTCATAAAACGCCGCCAGCGCCGGATGCAGGCTGTAGACTCCTTCGATCACGGTCAGACGGCTGGTCTCCAGCCGCACCGGCTCTCCGGGCGCCTGCCGCCCGCAGTCAAAGGGCCGGTAGACGACCGCTTCGCCGCGCGCATACGGCGTCAACACCTCGTCCCGCACGCGCTCATAGTCCACATTCCCGCCCGGTTCCATCAGCCGCTCCGCCGTCTTGCGGGACAGGGGCAGAAAGAAATCGTCCATATGCAGAACCGAAGCGCCGTAGACCCCGGCGAGGAAGGCCGCGAGGGTAGTCTTGCCGGTGCCGCTGCCGCCCTCGACCCGCAGCAGCCGGTCCAGCCGCGCCAGCAGCGGCCAGTACATTCGCGCCTCCTCCCGCACCACCCGATAGGCGGGGCGGCAGGCCGCGCGATAGACCGCCGAGTGACTGACCGGCGGATAACCCGCCGCGCGGTAGTCGGCGAGATAGGCGTGGAGCGCCTCCTGCGAAAAGGGCAGGCGCCCCGCCGCACAGAGCGCGTCCAGCGTCACAAGACTCTCCTCAAATTCCGCCGTCGTGCCCCCGACCTGCGCCGCCGACCAGACGAATACAGCGTTGATCGTCTCGAGCGAGACCGCCTCCCCGCCGCCGAGATGCAGGCGGCAGAGCCGGTTCCCAAGCGGCTCAAACCGCCTCTCCGGCTGTCCGGCGCAGCCGCGCCATTCCGCCCGGAGCCGCCGGAGGCTCTCCTCCGGATCCCGCACCAGATGACCGCCGCCGAAAACCCGCTGATACAGCAGCTTCACCGCATCGGAGACCGCCATCGCCGGACAGCGGGCGGCCTCCGCCGACAGCAGCGCCTCAACCGACGGCGCGTCCACAGGCTTCTCCGATCGGCACCAACCGCGCCTTTTGCAGCGCCAACACCACCACCGGCACCAGCACCAGCTGCAAAATTATGGCGGGAACAGCGTTGACAAACGCACCGGCGGCAAAGAGCTCCCAGGTGAAGACCTTCCCCATACCAAAGCGATAGACAAAGAAGGAGGCCACGCCCCAGACAATGCGGCCGATCAGCATCGCACCAACCAGCGAGACATAGACAAACGGCGCCTTTTTCGGCAGCCATTTGTAGAGCAGCCCGGCGACCAGTCCATAGGCCGCCAGCTCAAACGCCATGGCCAGCGCCGACAGCATCGGCGGCATCGTGAACAGCAGGCTGCGCAGCAGCGGCGTCACCGCCCCCACAACCGCACCCCAGGCGCCGCCGCAGACATAGCCGCAGAGCAGCACCGGCAGGTGCATCGGGCTGAGACGGCTGCCGATCTCCGGAATCTGCCCGGTCAGGAACGGCAGCAACAGACCCATTGCCAGAAACAGCGCGGAAAATACCAGCTTTTGAACCGAGGTTCGTGTCATTTTCAAAAACTCCTCTGCAAAAAAATAAACAGATACCCGAAAGTCGGCTTTTCTTCTGAAAAGCCCCGATCCTTCCCGGTATCTGTTTTCCATTCAAAAAGACAGCGCATTCGACGGCTTCTGCCGCCGCATTGACGGCTCTTATCATACTACAGCCCGCCCGGCCTGTCAAGCCCCTGTTCCCGTCTCCGCAAGACGCGCGATCTGCTCGACAGCGGCCGCGACCGCCTCCTCGAGCGGCAGTTCTGCCCCCGCAACCCGCACCCGGCACTTCCCGACCGGCACGAGCACCTTCATCGCGCGGCTCTCCCCGACGGCGGCGGCAACGGCCGGGGTCAGCTCCCCCATCAGCCCGTTCGCCAGCACAATGCCGATCGGCCCCGCGATGACATCCGCGTCGCGGCACTGGAAACAGATCGCGTTTTCACCGGTCGCGCCCGCAGCCGCACCCGCCTTCAGCATCGCGGCAGTCGCCAGCGCGTTGGTGCCGAGCGCGAGCACCGGTTGCTCCGGCAGTCGCAGCCGCAGCCGTTCCACCAGCATCCGGCCGACGCCGCCGCCCTGGCCGTCAATCACCAGCAGCTTCATGTCCTCTCCCCCTCGTTTTCGTCCGCCGTCACCCGAAACAGCAGGTGCGGCATATCCATCCCATGATAGTGCTTCATCATCCGACCGACCGGCAGCATGCCGTTGCGGATCGCCACCCGCTGGGAGGCGAGATTGGTGTCCCGGATGATGGAATAGACCTCCCGGCAGCCGAGCGTCTCAAAGGCGTAGCGCTTGCAGGCGGCAGCCGCCTCGATCGCATAGCCGTGGTGCCAGCAGTCGCGGCGGAAAAGATAGCCGATCTCGGTCACCGTCCGGCCGCCCGCGTCCTGTAGGGTGAGCCCGGCCTGGCCGACAAACGCGCCGGTCTCCCGGAGCTCCACTGCCCAGAGGCCGAACCCGTCCTGCCGGTAACGCGCCCGTTGGCGATCGAGCCAGTCCGCCACCTCCTCATCCGAAAAGGCATGTTCATAGGCCGTCATCGCCTCCGCGTCCTGCAAAATCGTACAGAGATTATCGAAATCCGCCGGTTCGAGCTCCCGCAGCAGCAGTCGCTTTGTCTCGAGAATCCGTTTCATACCGCGCGCCTCCTCTCCTCAAAAAAGCCGGACACAAGCTCTTGTGTCCGGCTTTCCGATGCAGTTTGGCTTATTCCGCGACTTCCTCGTCCGCCGTCTCCGGCTCGAGCAGCGCGCGGATCGACAGGCTGATACGCTTGCTGTCATAGTCGACGTTGATGATCTTGACCTGCACTTCCTGGCCGATCTTAAGCTCATCCTGCGGCTTCTCGATGCGGCGATCCGCAATCTGGGAGATGTGAATCAGGCCGTCGATGCCCGGAATGATCTGCGCGAACGCGCCGAAGGTGGTCATGCCGACGACCTTCGCAGTCACAACCGAGCCGATCGGATACTGGGCCTTGAAGATCTCCCACGGGTTGTCCTCCGCCTTGCGATAGCCGAGCGAGATCTTTCTCTTCTCGGGATCGAGGTCGCGGATATAGACCTCGACAGTGTCGCCGATGCTGACCGCCTCGGACGGATGCTTGATCCGGCTCCAGGAGAGCTCAGAGATGTGCACCATGCCGTCCACGCCGCCGATATCGACAAACGCGCCGTAGGAGGTCAGGGACTTGACAACGCCGGTGTAGCGCTGGCCAACCTCCGCCTGCTCCCAGAAAGCGGCTTCCTTCTCTTTTCTCTCGTCGCGCGCAACCGAGCGGATCGAACCAACCGCACGGCGACGGCCCTGGTTGACCTCGATGATGCGGAAGCGGACCTCCTGCTTCAGCAGCGGGGACAGATCCTCCATCCGGGTGGCGGACGCCTGGGACGCCGGGATAAAGACACGAACGCCGTTGGTAACGGCGAGCAGGCCGCCCTTGATGACGTCGGTCACAACGCCGTCGAGAATCTCGCCGCTCTCAGAGGCGGCGACAACGGTATCCCAGCCCTTCTGGGCATCGATGCGCTTCTTGGAGAGCATGATCGTGCCCTCCTGATCGTTGGTGCGCATAATCAGCAGCTCGAGCTCATCGCCGATCTTGACGAGCTCCTCGGGGGAGACGTTCGGGTTCGCAGAGAGCTCGTCGGCCGGGATATAGCCGGTCTGCTTCCGGCCGACAACCTCGACCTGAACCTCGTTGGGGGCAATGCCCACGACAACGCCGCGCACTCTTTCGTCCATACTCAAACTTTGAAGAGATGCCTCCAGCGCCTCCTCAAAACTCATTTCCTCAAAGGATTTCGCCGGGGTCTGCTCGGCAGCCGTCTCGGCCGCGGGGGTTTCCTGCTCTTGCACTTCGTTGTTGATAATGTCAGACATGGTTGAAAGTACCTCCTTTATAATATCGGCGGGAGTGGACGCGCCGGCTGTCACCCCGACGGCGTGCGCTCCAAGAAAAGGCTCCCGGGTCAGCTCCCCGGCGGTTTCGATCAAAACCGTCGGACAGTTTTCCCGGCAGACATCCCGCAGTTTTGCGGTGTTGGAGCTCTGACGCCCGCCGACAATCACCATCACATCGCTTCGCTGCGACAGCTGGACCGCCTCCCGTTGCCGATCGGCAGTCGCGTTACATATTGTATCAAAAATGATCGGGTTTGTATAGTGTTTTTTTGCAATTTCCGAACACTTTTCCCAAGTTTGCAGATGAAACGTCGTTTGTGCTACAATTGCCACCTTTTGATCGCGGTTAATTGGTGAATTTTCCATGATTTCCACCAGTTCATCGACGCAGGAAAAGACAAACGACGGCCCGAGACAGTGTCCACGGATGCCGATCACCTCGGGATGAGCCGCATCCCCGGCGATCAGAACAGTCGCGCCCGCCGCCGACTGCTCCCGGAC